>JAFVEW010000272.1 GCA_017475805.1 Synergistaceae bacterium
CGGATAACCTGATGATGATAATTCTAAAGGTAAAGGAATTTGAATTTGTAAATGAGTCATTTTAACGGGCAGATTTATAGTGTTTGCAAGAGAGTAAATCGTTCTGCCTCCAGTGAACGCGCTCGCACGTTTCAAACCTAAAGCAGGAACATCACGCGCATAAATATCAAGTTCAAGCCCGTTTAATACACAGAATTTTAATAACATCAATAAATCTTCATTACTAATTTGCAAAGAGGCATCAATAATTACATTAGTAAGTGTATCTTTATGGAGCAGCCAGAATGACGACAAAACCGTATGAATATCAAGGCTCGAAGTAATTTGCGCCGGTCTTACATTCAAAGGGAAAGCCTGATTTCGCGGCATCGGTGCATGAATAAAAAGGGCATCAAAATTTTTAGGTCTAAGCCATGCTACGTTACAGCGCATGTTGCGTTCGTTCCAAATTGACTGAGCTATAACTCTTGTATTATGTGAATAATTAGTAAACGGCGTGATTAAAGTTGCGTCAAGAACAAAACTCTCGTTATTTTCCGTGTTAGTTGAGATAACAGGATTATAAATGCTCAAAAAGCCCGGCACGTCTTCACGTGAAGGTATCATTATGGCCTTAAAAATTCTCGAGGCTCCTATGTCCATCCAGTTTATATCGCCGTAAGTTGAATGGAAAAATGACCAAATATTTTCCATGCCGTCTCTTAACGCGCCTCCGTGTCTATTAACGTGAGTCCGCGTGCCAAAATCGATTGTGTAATCAAAAACTTCACCGTTCTCTGTTAATACAAATAAATCCCCGAATGATGTCCAGATTAAATCGCGAGGCTTTGAAACGCCTTGAATATCAAAAAATTCGCGGCTGATCGCATTTAATAAATAAATTCTGTCGTTAGCTCTGTCGGCTATCGCAAGCCAATCAGCATAACCTTCGATAGCTACAGGTTCAAATAATAAATCGCCAATTTCAAGCGGCGGTTCCCATGTCTGCATTTTTAAGCCCGAAGGCGTTATATTGTAAAAAGCTATATTTCTATCAGCAGGGTCAGAGACAGCGAAAAAGTTTTCTGAAATTATCTCAGCGTCCGACACTACAAAAGAAGGCAAATTTGTAATTAATTCCAAATAATCTTCAGGCGTTAATTTCGCGTTAGTATTAGCATCAATATTCTTTAGTAAATATAAATCGCCGGTGCTTGAAAAAACTCTAAATGTTCCGTCTCCCATCGGCAAAGCTACAACAGGCGAAGGGATTTCAATTTCACGCAGAACTGCTCCTATTGCGAATGTTCCGCCTACAAGGCTTCGAGTGCCGTTATGAATATAAATTCTGTCGCCGAATGTGTCAGGGATGCTGACGAGTTCGCCGAGCGTGCTGATTTTTCCCAGGCCTTTTATACTAAACGGACGAGTGTAGCCTGTATCCCATTCTGTTTGAACTGTAGTTTCAGCGTAACGCCAATTAACAGGAACAGGAGCAGTTCCCAAGACGGTCCGCAAAACTCTGTCCTGCTCGTCAAAATAATTTTGTATTCTAGGCGCGGAGTCGTCCATAGGGCGAACTTCCAAATAACTTTTTATTGCCGACATTGCGCCTTCTGTGTCTCCCATGCGGTTAAGATTTAATGCGCTCAATAAATAATAATCAACCATGTAAGTATTTTCGTTAATAGCTTGGTCAAGATAAGTTTGAGCTTCTCTATAATCGCGGCGCATAAAATGAACGTAAGCATTATTAAAATATCGTTCAGCTTCGTCTAAATTTGCTCTCGGAATTTCAGCGGCGAACGAAAAACTTTCAGATAAAATCAAAATTAAAATCGCTATTGAGGTCAAAAATTTTCGCATTAAAAAATTCTCCTTATAATCTTCATGATTAAAAAATATTATAAAACGCGCCGATAAAAAATTAATAAAAAATTTTAATATCAGGAGATGAATCTTCTATGAGCGTTAATAATATTCAAGCTAACGTTCAAAACACCGAGCAATATAAAATTCGTAAACAAACAGAAACAAAGCAGGCTGAGGAACTTCAAAGTCAAATTCAGCAGGCCGAGCAAGCCGCGCAAGAAATTCGACAGCTTGACGAATACGACAAAGCTCACCCGGTCGGTGAAGAAGTCGAAGGAATTTACAGCGTCTCTCATGACGAGTCAGGCAATCTGAAAATCGACTATAAGCAGCCGACTTCAAAGACTGAAAACTCTCAAGAAAAGCAAGATAAGAAAGAGACTATGGCAGTCAAAGCCAATGATAAATCAGGCGAAGCTAAAGGCGGTGCAGCTCCGGCAGCAAAAACTGACGAAAGCAGCGAATCTGATTCATCAGATGATGATGACGATGAAGAAGAGCTTGAAAAATTAAAAGCTCAACGTGAAGCAATTAAACAACAATTAAACCGCGCTTCCGATGAAGAAACTAAAGCAGCTTTAAGGGCACAGCTTCAATCAATCGAAATGCAAATTGCTTTGAAATCTTCAGGAACAGATTAAAAAAAATTGAGGGGCGTCCGTCCCTCAAGGTTTCTATTCTTAATTATCTTTTAACTCTTGCGCCTGCACCGCCCATAATAGCTTCGACTTCTTTGACGCTTGCCATTGAAGTATCGCCCGGCGTTGTCATTGCTAGAGCTCCGTGAGCAGCTCCGTAATTCACTGCCTTTTCAGGATCGCCTGTTGTCATCAATCCATAGACAAGTCCCGAAGCGAACGAATCGCCGCCGCCGACTCTGTCCATAATTTCAAGTCCGTCATAAGCCTTTGACATATAAATTTCGCCGTCAGCCCAGCAAATTGCTTTCCAGTCGTTCACAGTTGCAGTTCTGACTGTTCTTAAAGTCGTAGCTACTGCCTTAAAGTTCGGATAAGTCTTAGCGGCCTCGCCGATCATTTTTTTGTAGCCGTCAAGATTTAATTCTTTGAGATTTTCATCGTTGCCTTCGATCTGGAAACCTAAGCAAGCTGTGAAATCTTCTTCGTTGCCGATCATAACGTCAACATATTGAGCTACTTCTTTGTTGACTTCCTGAGCCTTTGCCTGACCGCCGATCGCGCTCCACATTGACGGACGATAATTTAAGTCATAAGAGACTAACGTGCCATATTTTTTCGCGACTTTGCATGCTTCAATAACAGTCTTGCAGGCCTGTTCGGAGAGAGCCGCGTAAATTCCGCCAGTATGAAGCCAACGAACGCCAAGCTCGCCGAAAATATATTCAAAGTTAAAATCTTCAGGAGTTGCCTGTGAGATTGCAGTGTTAGCTCTATCAGAGCAGCCAACAGCACCGCGAATACCGAAGCCGCGTTCAGTGAAGTTAATTCCATTGCGGCAAATTCTTCCGATACCGTCTGTTTTTTTCCAGTAAATAAGGCTCGTGTTGACTCCGCCCTGCTCGATAAAATCTTTCATGAGTTTTCCGACTTCATTATCAGCGAACGCCGTAATTACAGCCGTGTCCATGCCGAAGCATTTATGAAGTCCGCGAATGACGTTGTACTCGCCGCCGCCTTCCCAAGCTCTGAAAGAACGAGCCGTTCTGATTCGTCCCTCACCGGGATCGAGTCTGAGCATAACTTCGCCAAGACTCACGGCGTCAAATTTGCAATTTTTTTTGTCTTTGAGATTAAGCTGCATTGGTGATAGTCTCCTTTTGTATTGAATTTTAGCTGAGATAATGTTTAGGAGATTATATCACGGCTATAAATTTTAATTTAATGTCATAAATTCATTTTTCAACGTGCTACAATTCCGAAAAAGTTTTAATTTAGGAGATAAATTTATTTTTTATGAAAAGAAAAATTATATACGCGATTTTTTTTCTCGCTGTTCTTGCCTGCGCTGTATTTGCTTTAATGCCTCGAATAAGACTCGAACGCGCTAATAATAACGTATCGATTCTTTCAGACTATCGAGAAGTTTTAACCCTTGCTAAAAATTCTGGTCTAACAGTCGATGAAGCCTTAAAAATTTTAATAAATAACGGCGTAACGGGCTTAATGGTCAGTGAACTTACTGGCGATAATATAGATCACGGCGTAGGCCAAGCAGAATTAAAAATCATTAAGGATGCCGAACGCGAGACTGAAGGCACGATAATTTCAATTTTGCCTGACAGCCCTTATAAAGAATTGTTAAATAAATGGCTCAGAATTAGATTCGCAATTCCTGAAGATAAGAACGGCTCTGTTATGCTCACAATGCCGTCGAACATGCTGAAAAATTCAGGCATCATTCCAGACATTGACGGCCTCGAAACAGCAAAAAGACTCGGCCTTAAAATTTTCTATCGTCCTGCACCATCGCCGGGTCATCTTTCAGAAAGAGCTTCGATTATGCTTGAAGAAGTTAATAAATTATATCCCGTGAGTGCTTTTACACCTTCGGGCGAATATGTTTCAGGTTATCCTGATGTAAGTAAATTGGCTAATGCCGCTCATAAATTAAATATTCCTGTCGCTGTAGTTGAATTTTCGCGTCAGGTCGGAGAGCCTCAATTAAATGCGATTGCGTCGCCGCTATTAATACCGTTGCATAGCGTTACGAATGAAGAAATGACAGCAAGGAAAATCTCACGCGCCGCATTACGAGATAGATTAGTTCGAGCAGCCGTTGAACGTTCGGTTAGATTATTATTGCTAAGGACTGCACCGCCGAACACGAGCGATTTTACTTTCAAAGATTTCGCAAACGAAGTTAAGTTGTTAGGTGAAGAATTAAAATCTCACGGCTTTAATTTAGCTTGGCCTTCGCCCGTTTTCGCTAATGAGAATCCGGGAAGAAATATTTTCGCGGCTTGGGCATTGTGTGCGGTGTTTATATTTGCTCTTGCAAGATATTTAATTCGCATGGGAATGAACGCAGATAAAAAATTTTTCATAATTTCTATAGTCTTAAATTTAATTTTGACGTTTGCAATTTTCAAAATAAATGTTGCTGCCCGCCTTGTCGGAGCTTTCACAGCACCTTTAATCGCTGTAGAAGCCTCCCTAATAGCTATGGACATGAATAAAAATAGAAAAATCATTTCTGCGTTTTTATTCATTATCGTCGGCGGACTTGCTTTAGCGTCATTCTTTAGCGTTACGGCCTATATGCTTAGATTAAATACTTTTTCTGGAGTCAAATTTACTTTAATTCTTCCGCCGGTTTTAGTTTTGCTTCATGACTTAAAAAAACGAATCCATCCCGAAAGTTTAATAGAATTTCTTTCGAGGCCGCCTTTATGGGGTGAGCTTGCTTTAATCGGAGTTTTATTAGCGGGCATCGGCTTAATAATTTTCAGGAGCGGTAACGTTGCCTTTATTCCGGGCTTTGAGGCAAAACTTCGAGTAACTCTCGAAAAACTTTTAATCGCAAGACCTCGAACC
>JAFVEW010000022.1 GCA_017475805.1 Synergistaceae bacterium
TGTTCGTGATTTTTCCCGTTTTCGTGTTCGGTGTTCCGACTACACGCAACATTGAAGTCGCTTTTAATCTTGACTCGTCAACGCCCAAATCCCAGAACAAACTGAATAATTTATCCTGCATATCGTCAAATTTTTTATTAAATCTCGGATACATTATTTTAGGATTATCGCGTTCTCCGCAATTTTTCATAGCGTTCTTCCATAACCAGCGCAATTCGAGTGTTTCACAGTTATCGCCTGTATCAACAATTACGGGCTTCGGAAGATTGAACTTTTCACAACGGGCGTAAATTAATTCTTTTGCTTGTTCAATCATCGGAATATAACCGAGTTCAGACTTCTTGAAATTTAAGTGCAGGAAATTCAGCTGAATCGCTTCGATCCATTTTTCACGATTCGGAAGCTGTCGCCTTATTTCTTCGTAACGTTCTCCATTTTCACGAGTCCGTTGAACTTTCTTTTCTTTCAACTTATAAAAGCCCCATTTATATTCAGCCGCAGTCGCCCAAAAATCGCAAATGCCTATATCTGAACGGCGCACGAATTTTTCAATATTGGCGACAGAATAACTGTCGTAATAAAATTGCCTGTCCGTTCTGGCCTTTTTCTCGATATTTTTTCGCTGAACGTAAATAAAAGTCTCTCCTTCACGAGGTTTATGGTGCGTTCTTAATGACGCTTCCACGTTTCTAATTAAATCTTCGTCAAGTGTCTTAGCTTCGACTGAGGGTAAAATTTCAGCATTTTGAGTTTTTTTCTTAGACCTTGACGATGTTTTTTTAGTCAGATAACCGCCTGCTTCTTCTTTGAGCTTGCGGTATTCTAAAATACTATATTTAGGCAAGTCCATGTTGAAGACGATTTCGCCGACGACATAATGACGTTCAGAACTAAAAATTATCTGCGTCTCGAATTTCGGATTAAATAAATCTACGCCATTCGTCTGACTATTTAAGAATCCTGGCACTCTCAACATAGCAGTAACATTGCCGTGAGCGTCAACAAATTTTTTCTTCGGGCTGTTGTTATCTTCAAGATAAAATTTCTCGTCTAAAAGATAGAAAAATTTTTCAGCCAAAAATCCCTGAACTTTTTTCCATAATCTAATCGCTCCCCAACCGTTCAACGGTTCTTTGAGAATCCATTTCAAGCAATATTCATTTCCGTCGTAAATAATTAAGCTCGGTGTCTGAATTTTATAATCCTCACAATATTTAAGAATTATATTTTTACCTTCTATCCTTGATGAAGGATTAAATTTTTCAGTTTTAGGCAAGCGCACGTAAAAAACTTTTATCGAGGCTACGGAATCTTCATTTAGATATTCCTCCTGAAATTCTGAGATTGAAACAAAACAATCTTCATAATTATTTTTATAAATGCGCTCTAATGCTTCGTTTAATTCGTTTCCTAATTTTCTCCAAAGAATTTTTTTGCGTCCTGAAGAAACGAAGCCTACACAAACTTTTGTGTCGCTTGGGAGGTTCTCAGACTGATAATAAGCAAGAGCATCTATCTCACGCTGTTTTTTTGCTTCATCGCTTGTAATTTTTTTGTTTTCGTTGTTGCTGTTACTGTAATCTTTTATCATTCTGAGTTCACCTCCTTAGTTATCCTAAATTTATTTTTTTATTTCACTTTCTCGGATTAGCTTTTTGTGGTAAACTATTTTCCGAGAAAATAGGTTTCCACTTTACTAAACGGGTTTAGATGGAACTTATAAAAAATTTGTACCTCCGGTTGCCCCACAACTGGAGGTCGTGTACTTTTAAGAACTATCTTTTTTTGCTTATAATCTCATCATCTTCGTCGCCTGGAAACATCAGCTCACGCAAGCTAATGCCAAAAAAATTCGCAAGTGATATACAATGTATCCTACTTGGCACAATCTTCCCACGTTCCCACTTGCAGATAGTGTCATAACGTACTCCGACTGCTTCTCCCAAATCATGTTGAGAAAGCCCTTTCGTAGTACGTAAAGTCTTGATTTTATCTTTCATGGACACAATTAATCACTTCCTTGATATTACGTTTTCTTTTATTATATCACTTTTTGGATTTCATAGCCAATTAATGTAAAAGTTATTATGCTTATTCTAATAACATTACTTTTCTCCAAAGCGTTAATTTTCGAGCATTCAAATAGATAGCTAAGGGACATTAACTCCTTTATCTTGAATTTAATTAAAAAAATCTCATATACTGCAAATATTTCTGATTATCTTCTTCGGAAAAACGCTCACCGAACATCTGAAAATTTTCGCTTACGTAAAAATTCTTTAACTTCTCTATATCTTCGCAATCGAGATAAATTATTCCTCCTCCTATCTGACGTTGAATATTCACTAAAATATCGTTCGCAATGTCCATTAACTGTTTGCCCGTGATTCGCTTGCCGTCATCAACAGCATAATTCTTACCGAACTGAGCGATTAAAAATGCCGATGCCATATAATCTCCCGTTGCCTTGTCAAGCCGTGCAAATCTTTCAAGTTTTTTACGTGATGTATTGCTTAATCTTAAATTTGAAATTAAAACCGCCTTATGAGTCAATGCGAAATAGCCAAGAATTTGGCCGTCATCTGAATCGATTACGATGTACGTTATTGATAATTTTCTACGGGCAAAATCTATTGCCTTGTTCTTTATGAAATTTTCTATCGCAGGGTTAACCCTGCATGAGAACAATAATAAATCTTCCGTTATTTTTGCTTCTCCGTTATTTTGAAGCTCATCAAGTATATTTATTGCCTGAACGTTCATTGTTTAGAGCCTCTATTTCTCCTGCGAAGTTCCGATAACCTGCGAATCTCGTTCGGATCAGTGGTTACTTGATAAGTAGGCGCACCAGCTGGCTTTTTATAAGGATTGGCCTCTGAAGCCTCCGCAGCGCGAATAAAAGCCTCTATTTGCTCAGGTTCTCTTAAAATCACGTTATGAAAAATGCTTGACGTTGCCATAATTATCACTCCTAAATTTTATAATTTCAGAAAAATTATACATGAATTTATGCTGCCGCTTTTTCAATAACATCGCTTTTCTCAGGTGCGTCAATTTTTGAGCGTTCCGAAAAAACTTTATCGAGAAAATATAAAATTTGTTTGCCGTAAATCGGAGGGAAACCTGCCGAAAAAATCAGCATATCGCCCGGCTCTACGATATTTTGATTAACATCTTTGACAGGTCCGGGAAGTCTCATAATCTCGTCCGGCGTTAAAACGGCTCTTTGAACTTCCTGCTGAGATTTTGTTACGCTCTTTTTCGCAAAAAATCCCGTTCCGCCTTGAAATGAAATGCTTTCCTGCTCTTTAATGACAGTCGTAACTCCGAGTCTGTCAGATAAATATTTTGCCGTATCGACTTTATTAGGGGCGTAGGCTATCGTTACATGGCAATTTGAAGTTATCGATTCGTCTTTGCCGTAAGCCGCGTCAAGTTGTGCTTTATCCTGACAAATTAAATATGCTTTGATGTTCCAGCCTCCGAAATAAGCGATTGCCTGCTCAAAAATTCCTAATTTTCCAAGCGCAGGAAATTCCTCAAGCAATAATAAAAGCCTGTGTTTATAAGGTGCTTTCATCTGTCCGCCCTTAAATTCCATTTCGGGCATTAAAATAAAAATTAATTGCGAAATAAAAAGTCGAACTAACGGCTTTAACCGCTGAATATTTGTCGGATTCAAAACAAGATAAAGCGAGACGGGCGAATCGTTGTCCATAATGTCTTGAATCCTAAAATCACTTTCTGCCGTGTTTCTTGCTACAACTGGGTCTGTGTAAAGTCCTAATTTTGCTACGGCTGTCGATAAAACTGACGAGGCTTCTTCTTCAGCGCGGTTTAACATTTCGTTCGCAACTTGTTCGACTACGGGATGACAGGGACTTTCACGAACTTTTCCTGTAGGGTCGTAAAAAACATCGCCGTCGCGTTTATGTTCGTATTGTTTCCATGAATTAGCCATGTCCTCATAGCCGTTGCCCGTGAGTTCGTGCAAAACTTCTGATAAATTCCCTGTCCGTCCCTCGTTACGTGCCTTGTAAACAACGTGAGTTATTGTCCCGATTAATAAAGACCGCGCCGTCTGTTCCCAATGCCCCTCAACACCTTTACCGTCAGGGTCAACTAAAAGCGTGGCAACATTCATAACATCGCCTGTTTCGTAAACTGTTCCGATTCTAATTTCTGCAAGCGGATTATAACGTGCGCTTCTGCCCTCGATTGCGTCAGTTGGGTCCCAGCGTAAAACTTTATGGCCGTTCTGATGTCTCCAGCCTGAAGTCAAAGCCCAATTTTCCGACTTAATATCGAGAATTACGACAGAATGTTCCCATGATAAAAGCGTTGGGATAACCAAGCCTACGCCCTTTCCTGACCGCGTCGGAGCAAAGGCTATGACGTGTTCTTTTCCATTATGACGGAGATAATATTGCTGTTTGTCTTTAGGATTTATCCAGCCTCCAACATAAACTCCCGCGCCCTTTTTATTTTTAGGCGGCAATAATCCAGCTTCACGAATTTCATCAAGTTCGGCGTATTGAGCAGAGCCGTATAAATTCGCCGCGTCCTGCATTGAGTTTTGCTTTCTGATATTCACGCTGATTAGCGCAACTCCGATAAAAGCAAGGCCGCCCATAACGATTAAGCTGTCCGTAAAATCTTTCATATCGGCATTACTTTTTTTCCAAAGTTTCAGCCATTCTAAAATTTCAAACGGCGAATAAATTTTTATTCCTGCGTAACTGAATAATTCGTTGGGAAGCCTATTTTTCCCGATGTCCCATGCAAAAAACTGTGTTCCGGCTATGAAAGAACTTAAAATCAAAATAAATCCGATAATCGCAAGCGCGTTTGAGCCTTTGCGTTTTGACGGTCTGCGAAATGAATAATTGCCTTTGATTGTAGTTTTCATCTTATTTTATGGCCTCCTGCTGACTTCGTGCGCGGCTTTTATGTTTTTTGAGTTCAAGAGATTTCACGGCTTGGGCTTTTTCCTGACCTAACGGCCATTTCAAATCTAATTTTTCGCCGATTTGTCCGATAGCCGGAGCTTTTAATTCAAGACGTTTCAACTCATAAATAAAGAGACTTCGACCTTTGATGAGCGTTAAAGTTTCTTTCGTCCTCGAAATTATTTCTGCGCCTTTAAGATTCGGAAATTGTCCCGGAAGAACGATTTTATTTTTCGTAATATCCTTTTCCGATAATCCGGCCTGCTTCAATTTTTCGAGCGAATTTTTATTTTCTCGAATGTTTTTCTTGATTTGTTCAAGAATGTCGAGAGTGTCGTTCTGCTGAGCTGACGTTTCATAGCCACGAAACGAAGAATTATCAGGCGAACGCGGATTTTTTAACAACGAAACTGCCGATTCAATTTCGTTTTCTTCGGCTCTGCTGATTTCAGCAACTTTTTCATTTGAAACTGTTTTGAGATTTTCTAAGCAGTTATCATAGACTTTCAAGAGTTCCCTTAATTCTTTCCATGAAAGTCCGTTTTTGCCCATGCTTTTTATTAAATTGCCCCAGTCTTCCTGATATTTTGAAATTTCTTCGGGAGTCCATAACCGATTTTCTTTTGACTGAGATTTTAATTTCTCGAAAATTTTTCTGTGTTCTCCGTGAATAAAATTAAATTTTTTATTGCTGTCTGCCATTTTTTTCGCTCCTTAAAATTATTTTATGCAACGGGTACGAGTCCGCGATTCCTGCGCGGTCAGTGTCGCTTTATGATTTTCATCTGAAAAGGAAACTTTGAGATTTTCGCCGACTTCGGGAGTCCGTTCTAATTTTTCAAGTTTGTGGACAAAAAGACTCTGTTTTCCGCTTAACTGAACGCAATAGCCCAATTCTTTATCAACGTAACGAATTTCGCCCTTGTACTGCTGATTGTCAGTTCTCGGCTTCACGTAAACCGTAGGCTCGCCGTCAATCAGCTTCAAGTCCTTAATCATCTGCTCCGTTATTTGAGGTTTTGCTTCGGGTATTCCGTAAGCGGCTTTGATTTCGGGCGAATTTTCAACTTTCGGGGCTTCAACGGTCGGGGTCGTTTCCTGCACGGGCGTTTGGTCGTTCTCGCGCATTGTTAATTCCGTATTCAGCCTTGCAAGACGCGCGGATTTTTCTTTGAGTTCATCGGCATAAGGGAAGCCTTTTTGCAATTCTTCTTCCGTTGCTTTAACCTGACCATGATAATTTTCAAGCTGACCTTTGGCTTCTTCGAGTTTTTTAGGGATTTCGTTAATCGCGTTCTCGATTCGAGTTAAATTGCCAATCGCGCTCGTTCCGAGTTCAATGTTGTGGTCAGTTGCGCCTTCGAGATTCAAAAACATTTTCCCGAACGACTGATCCATGTAAATACTCATCTTGAAGCCGCGATATTCGCCGATTGTCCCGTGATTTTGTCCCAACGTCTGAGCCGCTGCTAAAAGGGCTTCTCCTGCTTCCTGTTTTTGGGGCTTGCCCTCGCTGTCAAGTCCGAACGAATGCCCCATAACTTTTATCTGAAAATCAGAATCTTTTGTGGCTTCAACGGTCGCTACGTCTTTCTTTAATAAATCAATTTTTTTCTCCGTGTTTGAAATTGCCAATGGGAGCGATTTATTCAGTCTGTCCTGCAAGGCGTAACGCTGGTCTTTGAAACTCGCTTCGAGCATTTTCAGCTTGTTCACGTCAATGTCGAGTTCCATTTTTTCTTTAATTCGGGTATCTCCGATACAAAGTGCCTTAACTTCGGCATAACTCAAAACCGATTCGTCAACGTCTTCACAGCTCCGCAAAGGCGTTCGGCTTGTCATTACCTGACTTATGAATTTCTGTTTGTTCTCGACAGTCTGATAAAGATAAGCGTCAAAAGTGCTTTCAGTTACGTAACGGAAAATATTTACTTCGGGATTTTTGTTGCCCTGCCTGATTATTCTCCCAGCACGTTGTTCGAGGTCGGCAGGTCGCCACGGACAATCTAAATCATGGAGTGCGATTAACCTGTCCTGAACGTTCGTCCCTGCGCCCATTTTTTGAGTCGAACCCATAAGCACTCTGACTTCGCCGTTTCGGACTTTCGCAAAAAGTTCGTCCTTTTTCTTTTCCGTGTCAGCGTCATGGATAAAAGCGATTTCGTTTTCGGGAACGCCGTCAGCAATTAGTTTCTGCTTGATGTCATCGTAAACGTTGAAGCCCTTATCTTTGCCCGGCGTTGAAAAATCGCAGAAAACTAACTGCGTTAATTTATCTTTCTTCGTGTCATTCCAAATTTGAAAAATATTTTTGACGCACGTATTGACTTTGCTGTTCGGGTCGTCAGGCAATAACGGATTTATTAAACGCTGGTCAAGCCCGATTTTTCTTCCGTCCGAAGTTATTTTCAGCATATTATCGACATTAGGCTCGACCTGACGGGTGTGGACTTTGCTGGCACGTTCGGAAAGCCCTGCTACAAGCTGTTTCTGCTCCTCCGTGAGCTTTACGGAAACAACATGAAAATTTGCTTTCGGTCGAGGCAAATTCAGCATATCAGCCGTTTTGATGTCCGCGACTTCCTTAAAAGTTTTCATCAGTTCGGGCAGATTGAAAAATTTTGAAAATCTCGTTTTTGCCCTGAATCCTGTTCCCTCTGGTGCTAATTCTAACGCCGTAGTAGTTTCTCCGAAAGTCGAAGCCCATGCGTCAAAATTTTGAAGCCCCATCGACTGCAA
>JAFVEW010000273.1 GCA_017475805.1 Synergistaceae bacterium
ATAAAAATGAAACTTCAAAATTTGAGAACGTAGCCGACGCTATGTTACAGAATGTTAATTTTGTGAAAGTTGCCGATGATATTGACATAGAAGCTTATTATAAATGCCGCCGTGCTGAAGAAGACGCTTTGAAAGTTGCCCGCGAGATTTTAGAAGAACATAAATTAAATATGAAGCTCGTTGACGTTGAATATATGCTTGACCGAAAGAAATTTTATTTTTATTTCACGGCAGCACAGCGGGTTGATTTCAGGCTTTATGTACGCGACTTGGCTCACACTTTTAAGACTCGAATCGAAATGCGTCAAGTAGGTATCCGCGACGAGGCTCGAATAGTAAGCGGGATTTCAACTTGCGGACGGCCATGTTGCTGTAGCTATTGGCTTAGAGGTTTTTCGCCGATTAGTATTCGCATCGTCAAAGAGCAGCGTTCGGCGTTAAACCCTACGAAAATTTCAGGACTTTGCGGGCGTTTAATGTGCTGTATGTCTTACGAGAAAGATTTTTATTCAGAACTTTGGTCAAGGCTTCCCGGACCAGGAGCAAAAATTAAGACTGAGCAGGGCATTTATGTTTTAGAAAGTTTAGAGCTTGGCCGCGAGTACGTTAATATAAGATTTCCGAACGGCCGTTTAGTTTCGGTTTCTATAACTGAGTTTCCCGATTTTCAAGAGACTATCTTAAAAGGCGAAGAATGGGGCGAAGATAAAGAACTATCAGAAAAAAAGAAAGCCGCTGCTGCCCGTATAGCTGCTTTGAAAGAAAAATCTTTGCTGCGAAAAGCCGCCTCCAGCGTGAAAGCGAGTCCCCGTTTGGCAGTCAATGCTATGTCGCTCAGGCCGAATTTAGATAAAGGAAAAGTCGAAAATCCCAAGCCTATCGATAATCAAAAATTTAAGGCCAAGCCGACGAAGCAAAAGCAGAAACAGCAAAATCAAACTTCAAAACCTAAGAGGCATTTCAAACCTCACAATAAAAAGCCGCAATAAAAAAATTCCCTCCGTCTGAAGTGGCGAAGGGGTTATTTTTTTAATTTTCTAATTTTCGCTCTTTAATCTATTAAGTGCTTCTGTGTCAATCAGCCTATGATTTTTCATTCCGTAATCATAAGCTGAAAATCCCGCTGTGTCTCTTAATTCGATGTCAGCTCCGGCGTCAATTAAAAGTTCAACAACGTCATCAGTATTTCGTGAAGCTGCATAAATTAAAGCCGTCCGTCCATAAATATCTTGAGCATCAATATAAGCTCTTGCCTCTATTAACATACTTACAGCGTCGGCTGTGTTATATAAGGCCGCAAACATTAAAGCAGTTCTAAGTTCTCTATTCTTTGCATTAACATTTACGCCTGCGGCAATAGCTTCAGCGATTTCTGTGCTGCTCCCTGAGCGACAAATTTTCAAAAAGTTTTTCTGGAATAAATTTTCCAAAGCTGTAGTCATTTCCCTTCTCTTCGCAATTTCTAACGGTGTAATTCCATTATTATTTGGTATATTCAAAGCTCCTGAATTTATAAGTTCCATACAAACTTCAGAATAATTATAACCTAAAGCAAAATGAAGCGCGGTATTGCCTAAAGGTTTGCTTTTTGCGTTTACATCTGCATTGTATTCGAGTAAAGTCCTGACGATTTCAAGAATATCACGATTAGGTTGAATTGCAACAATAAGCGGCGTTTCGTCGTTATTGTTTGTAGCATTTACGTCAGCACCGCGTTCAAGCAAAAATCTCACAGCGTCGGCTGAATTATATCGCGCTGCTAAATGAAGTGCGCTGTTGCCCTCGTTATCGCTTACATTTACGCTTGAATTAGCGTGGCTTTCAATGAAATCTGAAATTTCCTGCGTCGTTCCATTCTTGCAAAGATCAAGAAGCGTTACAGGATTTACAGCTTGATATTCAGCAGCTTCCGGCGGATTTTCATTTTCAATCTTATTTTCCATCGCGGGAGCTTCTGATTCTGCTGCGGGCTCAACTGTAGTCGGCGTTTCAATTTTTTCTATCGTCTCGACAGGTGTTTCAATTTCAGATTCAGGCTCGGCATTCAAGTTTTGATTTTCTTCCGGCTTTTCTTTCGTTAAAAGTTCAATAATATAAGGATAATCATTTAATTTTTTATTAACTCTTGCGTAATCGATAGGCTTTTTCTTTTTCTTATTAATCGCGTCAACGTCTGCACCTGCATTAATTAATTCTTCAATGACGTCATGAGAATTTTGTATAGCGGCAAAGTGAAGAGCTGTGTTGCCCTCATGATTTTTTGCATTGACATTCGCTCCAGCAGCTAAAAGAGCTTTGACAGCTTTTAATTTATTGAAATTCGCGGCCACCATTAGAGCCGATAACTTTTTATTATTTTCAGCGTTAGGATCAGCACCGTTATCGAGAAATTTAAGAATCCTATCGAACCCTGCATTTCTGCAAAGCGCAACAAAAGCTAAGTTGTTAATAGGAGGCTTAGATTTTTTAGATTGCCCGGCCGATTCAACAGGCTTCTTTTTTTCAACTTCCTTAAGAGAAAGAATCATCGGCGGATATTGAGACGGACTGATACATTTCACACGAGCAAGAACATCATATTTAACATGTTTTGTGCCTGACTCATCTGTAGAATATAATTTCCGTCCGACAATTTCTGAAGACGGGATTCTTGCGGGAAGTCCGCTTTTACTTAACTCAACGAACGCGCCGGAGGAAGTATTGATTCTTATAATTTTTGCTTTAACTTCTTGCCCGACGTTATATTTTTCGTATTTTCGTTTAATATCAGAGATTTTTGAATTATATTCTTTATCAGCCTCGATGAGACTTAAATTTATAATGCCGCCTTCGTTTTCAAGAACTTTGAAGATATATTTTTTGCCTTTTACATAAGAATCTTTTAAGCTGACGCCGTTCTCATCAACAGGAATTTCATTTAGTGAAACTGTCGCGGGTATCGCACCGATTAAAACAGAAATTAAATCTTCATTAATTTCTGCGACTCTTCCTTTGACAATATAGCCGGGCTTCAAAACGAGTCTGAAAAGCCACTGGCATAATTTCAAAACGTCTTCGAGCAAATGCCCTGCTTCTTCTTCGGATGTATAAGTATTGTTATAGCGTTCATGGACGGCGTTATTTCTTGCTATTCTCAAATTATGAAGAGCATCTTTTTTATCGTTCTTGATTATTTCTAAATTAAAAAGGACGTTAATTCTATCTAAGTGATCACGCTGTGCTGAGATACTATTCGCGCTGATTAAATAATCAACGATAGCCTCGCCTATATCGCCGAGACAAATTAAACAATAGCGGGTGTTAGTAAATAAATTTTCTTCAGCTTCGTGTCCTATTTCAGCAAGACTAACAAGCGGCGGAATAAAATCCGGCGGGAATAACTCTGCTAAAAATTCAAATCTATTTTCTACTTGTTTAAGTATAAACCATTCACATAATTCTTTAGCCGTAGTCATTAAACGCGAAGATGCCATTTCAGAATCATAATTATTTTCTTCGGCATCGTTTTTAATTTCGATAAGCGTTTTAATTTTTTGTTCAATTTCAGAATCAATGACTTTTAGCACGGCTAATTCTTCTAATTTTGTAAATAAATCTAAATTTTTTTCTATATTATTGACGCGGCATAAGATTTTTGTGATAGTTTCCGCTATACGTCCAAGATTAAGCAAGCAAATATTATTATCGGAGTCTAAGACTTCCTCTGCTTTTTTCCCATAGCTTGCTAATTCGGGAAATTCATCTTCAAGAAATTCAAACTTGCTTTGCATTTTATAACTCCTGAAAAATTTTAGTATGAAGATTTTAATATAGAAATTAATTTTTTACATGAAATTGAAAATTAAATTTTCTTTTCAGATTGTGTTTAATCTATCATTCTTAAATCCTTATCGCAATAATGATATGTTTAGAATTTAGTTTATAATGCTAAAATTCACTTCAATTTGAAGGGGGAAAATTAAAATGAAGCAACTGATGCAAGGAAACACCGCCGCCGCTAGAGGACTTTATGAAGCAGGCTGCTGTGTTGCATCAAGTTATCCCGGCACTCCAAGCACGGAAATTACTGAAGAGGCCGCGAAATTTAACGAGATTTATTGCGAATGGGCTCCTAATGAAAAAGTAGCAATGGAAACGGCCTTTGGAGCATCTTTAGCAGGCCGCCGGAGTTTTTGCGGAATGAAACACGTAGGTTTGAACGTCGCCGCAGATCCTTTATTCACTGTTTCTTATACAGGAATTAATGCAGGAATGGTTATCTGTGTCGCTGACGATGCCGGTATGCACTCATCTCAGAACGAGCAGGACTCACGGCATTATGCCCGCGCCGCTAAACTGCCTATGCTTGAACCGTCGGACTCTCAGGAAGCTCTTGAATTTTTCAAAACGGCTTACGAAATTTCAGAAGAATTTGACACTCCAGTAATCGTAAAAATGTGTACGAGAGTCGCTCACTCACAATCTTTAGTTGAAATCAGCGAACGCGAAGACGCTAACGAAAAACCTTACGAAAAAAATATCGCTAAGTACGTCATGATGCCTGGCAACGCTATTAAACGCCATCCGTTTGTTGAAGAGCGTATTCACAGGCTTAGAGTTTACTCTGACTTTTCAAAAATGAATCGCGTCGACGCCGGGCAAGATAATTCAATCGGAATTATAACTTCGTCAACGAGTTATCAATATGTCAAAGAAGCCTGCGGAGATTTATATCCTGTCTTTAAGATTGGCATGATATGGCCGCTGCCTGACGAAAAAATCAAAGAGTTCGCCGCGTCAGTCAAGCGTCTTGTTATTGTTGAAGAATTAGATCCGTTTATTGAAGAACATTGCAAAGCTCTTGGCCTTGCTTGCGACGGTAAAAATTTATTTTCTGTCGAAGGCGAATTAAATCAGAATATAATCGCTCAAAAATTATTAAATAAAACAACAACGGGAAGAAAATTAGATGAGAAAATTCCGCCGCGTCCTCCTGTAATGTGTGCAGGCTGTCCGCATAGAGGACTTTTCTACACGCTTAATAAAAATAAATGCACAGTTCTTGGCGATATAGGCTGCTACACTTTAGGCGCAGTAGCACCGCTTGCCGCTATGGATATGACTCTTTGTATGGGAGCGTCTGTCAGCGCGCTGCACGGTTTCAATAAGGCTCTCGAAAGTTACACCGGCGAGAAAAATAAAAATGTTGTTGCTGTCATCGGCGATTCAACCTTCATGCACTCAGGAATGACAGGACTTGCGAATATTGCCTATAATCAAAGTAAATCTGTTGTCATTATTCTCGATAACTCTATAACAGGAATGACCGGCCATCAGCAGAATCCTACGACAGGCTACAACATTAAGGGCGACCCGGCAGGAAAAATTAATCTTGAAAATCTTTGCCGCGCTATGGGCTTCAACAGAGTCAGAGTTGTTGACCCTTATAACTTAAAGGAATGTGAAGACGCTCTGAAAGAAGAATTAGCCGCCGACGAGTCAAGCGTAATAATTTCTCGTCGTCCTTGTGCGTTATTAAAATATGTCAAACATAAGCCGCCTTTGAAAGTTAATAAAGATAAATGCGTCGGCTGTAAGTCATGTATGAAAATCGGCTGCCCTGCTCTTTCGATTAAAGACAATCACGCGCAAGTTGATTCGACTCTCTGCGTCGGCTGCGGAGTCTGTGAACAGCTCTGCAAGTTCAACGCTTTTGAAAGTACTTCAAAGGAGGGCGAATAGCAATGGCCGAAGTTGAAAATGATGTCTACGTTCGCAAAGATGTCTTTGACGCTCGAATGGATAGGCTTGAAATTTTAATCGAAAAAAACGGAACAGAAATAAAAGCCTATATCGATAACTCGGTTAATTCATTAAGAAACGAACTCAAAGGCGAGATTCAGCAGGTACGAACTGAAACTAATGCGGCTATTTCTGGAGTTAAAGGTGAAATTCAGCAGGTACGAACTGACCTAACGAACGAAATTCAACAAAATAAGCTCGAAATTCAACAAGTACGTTCTGGCTTAACGGGCGAAATTCAAGGACTTAAAACTGAAATTAGAGTTCTCGAAGGGAAAGTTGATAATGCTATCCATGTCGTTTACTGGGGAATTGGCGGTTTTGCTGTTATTCTTGCTGCTGCGATATTTGTTCCGCTGATAATTGGCTTTTTGAAACAAATTTTCAAACCGTCAATAACGCTCGAAGATGTCGAACGCTTACTTGACTCAAGGCTTCGCGCTGGTGAGGCTTTCGCAGAGCAGAGAGGAGAATAAAAAATGGCCACGAAAAATATTATGATTGTCGGCGTAGGAGGTCAAGGCAGCGTCTTAGCAAGCAAATTATTAGGACATTTGTTGACTACTCAAAATTTTGACGTAAAAGTCTCTGAAGTTCACGGAATGAGTCAGCGCGGCGGTAGTGTCGTTACTTATGTCAAATACGGCGACAAAGTTTATTCTCCCGTCGTTGAGAAGGGCGAAGCTGATTTCATTGTCTCGTTTGAAATTTTAGAGACAGCCCGATGGCTCGAATATCTCAAACCCGACGGACAAATCGTAACTTCAACGCAGCAAGTTGATCCGATGCCGGTTTTAACAGGCGCGATGACTTACCCTGAAAATTTGCTTGAGAAAATAAAAGCAACAGGAGTAAAAGTTGACGCTCTCGACTGCTTAAAATTAGCTGAACAGGCCGGGAGTTCAAAGGCCGTTAATTTAGTTTTGCTTGGAAGACTCAGCCATTATTTTAATGATATTAAGCCGGAAGCTTGGCAGGAAGCTATTGAAGCATGTGTTCCGCCAAAATTCCTTGAACTTAATAAAAAAGCATTTGAATTAGGAAAGCAGGCATAAATTAAAAATTTTTTATTTCCTACTTCCTACTTCCTACTTCCTAACTCCTAATTGTAGTTTTGAAAGAAGGTTTTTAATTTGGGAAAATATTTTCAGCAAGAAATTGAATGTATGCCGCACGATAAAATTCGTGAACTTCAAAATGAAAAATTATTGAAGCAAGTCCGCCACGTTTGGAACGATGTGCCTTATTACCGAGCAAAAATGGAAGAAAAAGGTCTCACTCCTGACGATATTAAATCTATTGATGATTTACATAAACTTCCGTTCTTGACTAAAGACGATTTAAGAAAGGCTTATCCTTACGGGCTTATGGGCAGGCCGTTAAAAGATTGCGTTAGAATCCAATCGACTTCAGGCACAACAGGTCAGCGCGTCGTAGCGTTCTATACTCTTCACGATATTCATATTTGGGAAGAAATGTGCGCTCGTGCAATCGTTGCGGCGGGCGGCTCTGACGAATCAGTCGTTCAAGTTTCTTACGGCTACGGCCTTTTCACCGGCGGTCCCGGACTTAACGGCGGAAGTCATTTATTAGGCTCATTAACAATTCCGACATCGTCAGGCAATACTGACCGTCAGATTATGTTCATTAAAGATTTGTCGGCTACGATTTTATGCTGCACACCGAGCTATGCTGCTTTTATCGGTGAAAGAATGAAAGAAATGGGACTTACTCCCGATCAGATTCCTTTGAAGGCCGGAATTTTCGGCGCAGAAGCATGGAGTGAAGAAATGCGCCGCGACATCGAAGCCACGATGGGAATCAAAGCCTACGACATCTACGGATTGACTGAACTTTGCGGGCCCGGCGTTTCGTTTGAATGTGAAGATCAGCACGGTATGCACATTAATGAAGACTATTTTATCGCTGAAATTATTGACCCGAAGACCGGCGAAGTTTTACCCGAAGGAAGTTTAGGAGAGCTTGTTTTCACGACTCTCGATAAAGAAGCCTTCCCGCTGCTGCGCTACAGAACACGCGATATAACTTCATTGAGCCATGAAAAATGCCCTTGCGGTCGTACTCACGTAAGAATGTCAAGACTTAAAGGACGCACCGATGACATGTTAATAATTCGCGGCGTCAACGTCTTCCCAAGCCAGATTGAAACAGTCTTAATCAATCAGGGCTATCCCGCGAACTATCAAATTATTGTTGATAGAGTCAATAACACTGATACTCTTGACGTCAGAGTCGAAATGACGCCTGAGATGTTCACTGATAATCTCGGCGAAGTCAATAAACGTCAGGCTGAACTCGTTGACGGTTTGAAATCAATGCTTGGTCTTAAAGCTAAGGTTACTCTTGTTGCTCCTAAGACGATTGTAAGAAGCGAAGGTAAAGCCGTCCGAGTTATTGATAATCGAAAAATTTAGAGACTACATTAAGAATAGAAGGGAGGAAAGCAGGTAGAAAATTACGGATTTATGAAGCAAGAAGTTTTTTACTTCCTACTTCCTAATTCCTAATTCCTACTTGAAATAACATGAGTGTTAAACAAATTTCAGTTTTTTTAGAAAATCGTCCCGGCTGCCTTAACGAAATGACGCAGGCACTTGCTGACGCTAAAATAGATTTGCGCGGACTTTCATTCGCTGAAACAAGCGATTTTGGAATCGTTCGCTTAATCGTTGACGATGTTCTCAGCACAGCAACAGTTTTGAAAGACGCAGGCTTTGTTGCAAGCATGACGGAAGTTTTAGCGGTTGAAGTTCCGAACGTTCCCGGCGGTCTTAATAAAGTTTTGAGCGTTATCAACTCAACAGGCGTTAATATCGAATACATGTATGCAATTTTAGGCAACAAAAAATCCGAGACTGCCTATATGATCTTCAGAGTTAACGACAACGAAAAAGCAGCGAAAGCTCTTGAGCTTGCTAATGTAACGATTTTGAATCAGGCGGCATTATCTGCGCTGTAGAGAAATGTGATAGAATTCCCTCAAAAAAAATTTTGAGGGAGTTTTTTTATTGTGCACAACTTTTATAAATCTTGAAGACGAAAATTTAATATCCTGTCGTTCTAAACTCCTCAAAGATAAATTTTCTGAGAAAGATATTTTCTCTGAAAATGAAATTAAAAACTTAAAACCTCGAAGCAAAAAATCTCACGACGAACAATCACAAAGAACCAGACAAAATGCTGAAGTTTTTACTCCGGCTTGGCTGTGCGAAAAAATGATTGATTATTTTGATGAGAAGGTCAAAGACCTTTCATTTGAGGAATATATTGATTTAAGCTGTATTGAAATTGCTTGCGGCGAAGCTCCTTTCATAGTTTCACGTTACGACGCCGTAACAGGCCAAGAAATAAAAATCGAAAATCGAGTCGGGCTTCTTGACCGCAAACTTAAAAAAATAAACGAAAACATCAAATCCCGCGATGAGTGGCTAAAATATTCATTGCGAGCCTTTAAGTCCGTTTACGGTTATGAACTTCAAGCCGATAGCCTCGCAATAGCACGGCTTAATCTTTTCGTGACTTTTATTGAATATTATGACTTCAAATGGCCTGACGCACCCAAAAATGCTTTATTCAAATTTTTTTTAGCTCAGATCGTAGACGTCATCGCTTGGAATTTTTGGCAGATGGACGGACTCGAATTTTTCGACGCTGCCTCGCAAGAAAATAGACAAAGGAGTATTCAGTTTGAGCCGCCGACCTCTAAACGCGAATTAAAAATTATAGATTGGCAAAAAAATATCGAAGGAGAAATTTTAACGACAGTGTCAGAAAAAAAATTTGATTTTTGTATATCCAATCCGCCATATCATGAAGAAACCAAAGATACTTCGGACTCACCCGTTTACAATTTATTTATGGATATGGCTTTTCAAATTGCTGACGTGGCAGAAACAATTACTCCTGCGAGATTTTTATTTAATGCTGGCAAAACCCCAAAAGCATGGAACGAAAAAATGTTAAATGATCCGCATCTCAAAGTTTTAATGTACGAGCCAGATAGCAAAAAAATTTTTCGCAATTCTGACATAAAGGGCGGAGTCGCTGTAACTTATAGAGACAAAAATAAAAATTTCGGAGCTATTAAAACTTTTTCAGCATTTGAAGAATTAAATTCTATTCTTCATAGAGTTGTTGATGATGAAAAATTTAAGCCATTGGACGATCTAGTAATAACTCAAAATAAATGGGATTTGGATAAACTCTATTCAGATTACCCGGAGTTGAAAATGAAAATCGGAAGCGACGGACGCGAACGACGGTTGACGACTTCAATTTTCAGTTTGACGGAAGTTTTCCATGATGAAAAGTTTGATGATGATGTCACTATACTTGGCCTGATTAATAATAGACGTACACAAAAATATGTTAATCACAAGTATCTTGCCGAACATGAAAATATTAATAAATATAAAGTCATTTTACCAAAATCAAATGGATCAGGAGCTATAGGAGAAGTATTATCTACACCGCTTGTCGGCGAGCCGCTTGTCGGCGAGCCGCTTGTCGGCTATACACAATCATTTATAGGAATTGGCAAATTTGACACTCAGAACGAAGCAGAAGCCCTGTTTAAGTATATAAAAACAAAATTTGCGCGATGTATGTTGGGCATACTAAAAGTTACGCAGGATAACAACAAGGGGACATGGAAATACGTGCCGTTGCAAAATTTCAAAAATGATTCTGATATAGATTGGTCAAAAAGTATTCATGAAATCGACGAGCAATTATACAAAAAATACGGGCTTTCGGACAATGAGATAGAATTTATCGAGTCGCATGTGAAGGAGATGAAATAAATTTTGCAGCCAGTTAACACTACAATCATTAAAACTTCTTCAAACGTAAAGCCGATGATTTACGCTTACACGACGCCTGACGTAGTTAGCAACAAAGGTTGGATTAAAATCGGTTACACTGAACGCGATGTTGATACAAGAATCAGAGAACAAACACATACAGCAAGAATTAAAGCCAAAAAAGAATGGGCATACGAAGCGGTTTATTTAGACGGCTTGCGTGAGCCTTTCACGGATAAAGATTTTCATAAATATTTGCGCCTAAACGGAATAAAACATGACGAGGGCGATAACAACGAATGGTTTTATATGACTCCAACGGAGGCAAAACGATGGTTTGATTTATTTCGCAAAAATCGATTTTTCATGCTTGACGTGAAACGCGACATATCACCATACGAGCTCAGAGAAGAACAGCTTGACGCCGTGAATAAAACTGTTCAATATAGCAAAACTCATAAAAACGGCGAATTTTTATGGAATGCAAAGCCTCGTTTCGGTAAAACTTTATGTGTTTACGATTTAATGATGAAGATTAACGCGAAAAAAATTTTAATCGTAACGAACCGCCCTGTAATAGCAAACAGCTGGTATCAAGACTATGACAAATTCGTAGGACGCAACAACGGTTATTATTTTGTAAGCAACATCAAGGACATCAAAAGCGGAAGCAATCCCGTTTTAAGTTATGAAAAATATTTGGAAAGTTTAGGCTCTAAAGAGGGCTTAATTTATTTCGTATCGCTTCAGGACTTAAAAGGCTCAAAATATTTCGGCGGCGATTACGAAAAATTAAAAGAAATCAGAGAAATTAGTTGGGATATTTTAGTGATTGATGAGGCTCACGAGGGCGTTGATACTTTCAAGACCGATACAGCTTTTGGGCATATAAAACGAGAATTTACGCTGCATTTATCAGGGACTCCTTTTAAGGCATTGGCGAGCAATAAATTTTCGGACGATGCGATTTTTAACTGGACGTATGCAGACGAACAAAACAAACGCGCAGCTTGGGACAGCGATGAAGATAATCCTTATGAAAATTTACCAAAATTAAATTTATTTACGTATCAAATGAGCGAAATCTTTCAGAAAGAAAAATCCTTTGGTCAATTTGATTTTGATCTCAATGAATTTTTCTCTGTAAAAGACGGGAAATTTGTCCATGATTTAGCGATTGATAAATTTCTTGATGCTTTGACGACGAATAAAAAATTTCCTTTCAGCACTCCAGAGCTTCGCAACGAATTAAAACATACGTTTTGGCTGCTAAATCGTGTTGAGGCAGCGAACTTGCTCAAGGAAAAATTAGAGAAGCATAAAGTTTTTGAGAATTATAAAATTGTTCTTGCCGCCGGAAATGGAAAATTGAATGATAACAACAACGCCACAAAAAATTCCTATAACAAAGTTCGTAAAGCCATCAACGAAAATGATAAGACGATAACTTTATCGGTCGGCCAGCTCACAACGGGAATAACTATCCCTGAATGGACAGGAGTTTTAATTTTATCGAATGTTCAATCAGCTTCGCTTTATATGCAGGCAGCTTTTCGCGCTCAAAATTCTTGTTTGTTTCAAGAAGGAGAAAAATTTTTGAGAAAAGAAAACGCTTATGTTTTTGATTTTGATCCGGCCAGGAGCTTGGTAATTTATGAAAAATTTGCGAATGATTTAAGTTCTTTCGGCGGAAATTCTGAAAGCAGCATCGGCGAAATATTAAATTTTTTTCCCGTGATTGGCGAAGATGATAACGGCGAAATGATAGCACTTGACCCTGCAAAAGTTTTATCGATTCCGCGAAAGATTAAATCTCACGAAATCGTTTTAAGCGGCTTTACATCGGATTATCTATTTTCAAATGTTTTCAATATATTTCAGGCTTCTGATTCAGTAATTAAAATTATCTACAAATTAGCTTCTCAAAAATCTTTATCAGATATTAAAGAGTTACAGAAATTTTCTGATGAAGCAGTTATGCTTGTGAATAAAAATGTAAGAGATTGCTTGAGAAATATCTCAAGAACTATTCCGGCATTTTTAATGGCATATGGCAATGATAAATTAACTCTTGAAAATTTCGATAAAATTATTCCAGAAGCAATATTTCTTGAAGTTACGGGCATTACTCTTGGAGAATTTTGTTCATTAAGGGATAACGGAAAGGTTTTTGCGTCTGTTGAGTTCAACAATGCAGTGAAAGAATTTATGAAGCTTCGCAAAGAACTTGCGGACTATTTTGACGAAGACAGCACCGAAGATATTTTTAATTATATTCCGTCCCCAAAGACAAATCAGATTTTCACACCGAAACCTATGGTAAGAAAAATGCTTGATATTTTAGAGGAAGAAAATCCCGGCTGTTTTGATGATCCCAATAAAACTTTTATAGACCCTTACATGAAATCAGGTTTATATATTGCTGAGATAGTTAAAAGACTCTATAGTTCACAAAAATTAAAAAAACTTTTTCCTAAACGAATTGAAAGATTAAAGCATATTTTTGAAAAACAGGTTTTTGGACTTGCTCCGACTGAAATAATTTATAAAATAACGAAAAATTTTCTTTTAGATTTCGATAAAAATTCAGAAATTCCCAAAAACAATTTACGTCAATTTGATGCTCTTCAATATGAAAAGGATAGAAATTTAGAACAAAAATTAGATGAGTTATTCGGCGAGTAAAATTTTTTCTTGCCTAAGATTTTTCTTTCACGTATAATTTTTATCACTAATAATTTTCCCAAGGAGGCAATATTTATAATGAAAAAACTTTCAGCTCTCGTTCTCTTTGTCATGCTCGTTTCATGCACGGCGGCTTTCGCTGCTGACTACACGATCACAGTTACTCACATCGTCGACGAGGCTCACTCGTGGCACAAAGCCTGTGAATTTTTCAAGCAGGAAGTCGAAAAACGTTCAGGCGGAAAAATCGAAGTTAAGATTTACCCGAACAGCCAGCTCGGCAACGAGATCGATACGATTCAGTCAGCTTTAACCGGCGGCGGCGTTGACGTCGTAATCACCGGCGAGTCAATGATGACTTATGTTCCTGAACTTGGAATTTTGGGCGTTCCTTACCTCATGACAAGCGATGCTCACGTTGAAGCAGTTGCAGGCGGCGAAATCGGCAAAGAAATTGAAAACTTAATGCTGATGGACGGCGCAGGTTTCAGATGCCTTGCTTATTTCGTCAGAGGTCCCCGCGACGTTACTTCAAACAAACCCGTTAGAACTCCCGACGACATAAAAGGACTGATCATCAGAACTCCTGCTTCGACGATCACTGTTTCAACTTTTGAATCATTCGGAGCAAAACCCACGCCGATGGCATTCTCGGAAGTTTTCACGAGCCTTCAGAGCGGAACGATTCAGGGACAGGAAAACCCGCTTGCTATGATTAAGTCAGGAAACTTCTATGAAGTTCAGAAATATCTCAACAAAACTGAACACCTTAGAACTTGGCTTTATTTCGCATTGAGTGAGCAGACTTTCCAGTCATTGCCGAAGGATTTACAGGATATAGTTCTTGCGGTCGGCAAAGAAATGCAGGCTTACGAACATGAATTATTCTTGAAAGACGAGGCCGAACTTGAAGGATTTTTGACTTCAAAAGGCATGGAAATTATCAGCGATGTTGATCAAGCTGCTTTTGCAAAACTCGCTGACAACGCAATGCAGAAGTTAATGGAAGGCGAATACAAATATCTCAAGCCGCTTTACGACAAAATCAAAGCTGCAGAACCGAAGTAAAAACAATTAGGAATTAGGAGTTAGGAGTTAGGAAGTAGGAATTTATTTTTTATTCTTCGCACTTAGCTCCTAATTTTTTATTTTTATCAAAAAGGAGTCTTTCCCGGAAATGAAAATTCTCACAAAAATTTACTATTGGATTTTATCTGCGCTTGCTGTCGTCGGCATGATCGGCTATATCGGCGCGGTTGTAATTCAAGTTTTCAGCAGAACTTTTTTACCTTTCGTTCCTTCATGGACAGAAGAAGCAGCGCGTTATCTTTTTATATATTCAGTTGCGGTCGGTGCAGGTGTCGTTTCAATGAAAGACGAATATGCTCGTGTTGACATTTTGACGTCTAAATTTCCTGCAGGCTTCAAAAAATTTTATGAGATTTTAGTGTGTTTAATCTTAATAGTTTTTGATGTTTATCTTGCTTATTACTCAATTCCGAAATTTGTATTTTTGAGATTCAGAATGGTATCAACGGCAATGCAGCTTCCGATGCAATGGATAAATTTCTCAATTTTATTATTCGTAATTCTTCAGGCTGTATCTTACGCGATTAAAATAATTTTGCTTTTATTCGGCACTGATACGAAAGATTTACTAAAATCACCCGAAGAAGAAACAATCGGAAATTATGATGTTGAGGAGGTCGTTACACAATGAGCGTAGCAGTATTATTCTTGAGCTTTTTAGTTTTTTTATTTATTGGCTTCCCTGTTGCTTACTGTCTCGGAGTGTCAAGCCTGCTCTATTTTATTTTAGAAAATATGCCGCTCGTAACATTTGCTCAAAGATTTTTCTCAGGCTTGGATAGTTTTACGCTTCTTTGTATTCCTGGCTTCATGCTTGCAGGAAATTTAATGAACACAGGCGG
>JAFVEW010000274.1 GCA_017475805.1 Synergistaceae bacterium
AGGTGTTTTAGTTTTTTTCTTTTTTTCTTCTAATTCTTCTTTTTCTTCTTTATTATTTTCGAGTTTAACACTGGCGTTTATATCTTCCTGGACTTCCTGAACGATTTTTTTTCTTCTTCCCAAAATTTATTTCTCCTTTTTTATTTATTTGCTTTCAACGGCTGTGATAGCAAGACCAAAGAACGACGGAAAATTAACTATAGGCGAACCTCCGACAATGTCTTTTGCGCCGTCGTCTTCAATTTCAGATAAAATTTGAGTTACACGAGCGTCATAAGGATTATCATTTTCCCAATCGAGCGAAAATCGATTATAGCCAAATTTTTCAGCATAAAATGAAAGTGCCGGAGGGCGAACTATTCTTTTGATTTCCTGAAGTGCATTGACAAGTCCGTGAAGATAGTCCGTGCAATCATAAAAAGGATCGTCGCTCGCAATGGCAATTACTTTTACTCTGCCTTCAAAAATTCCGCCGCGCCATAGAGAACAAAAAGTTATACCAACAGAAAGCCCTTTCGCTGCCTCATTGAAAGCTATTGACGCGACAAGAGCTTTTTCCATTATTTCAGAATGGGCAAAGACCATCAGAAAACCAAGATGAAAAGTATTTTCGGGACTATCTTGAAAATATTTCTCACGTGAAAGACTGCCGACATAACCAACAAGCGGCGAGGCCATGAAATAAAACTCGCTGTCTAAATCAAAACACGACGCGGCTATATCACGAAGCATTTTGTCATGAAATCTGTTGATTGAAACGGGCTGATAATCTTTGCCCCATGGAAACCAAGACGGAATTTCTACTTGAAGTTCCGAATTCCAGAACGGCAAAAACAAATTAAACGGCTTCCTCCGTTGCTTTTTCTTGTTTTTCTTTGATAACTTTGACGACACATTCAACAAGCTGAGTGATTTCGGGCTTCGTTACCTGATAATTAGCTCCGACGCTCGCGGCCTTGTTCTTAATATCGTTCGCCATTATCGACGAGAAAACTATAATCGGAATATTTTTAGTATCCGGGTTTTCTTTAATTCTTCTTGTCAACGTCAAACCGTCAAGACGAGGCATTTCAACGTCCGTTATTAACAAGTCGCAATGTTCATTCGCTCCGACGATAGCATCAAAAGCTACTTTTCCGTCAGGGCAGATATGAAGGTCAGTGAAACCGCTTGCGATTAAAGCGTCTTCTACCTGCTTACGAATTAACGGCGAGTCTTCAGCGACGATAATATGATAATCTCCGGGATGTCCTACACCTTCCATCATTGAGACGGCCTTTCCAGGATCTCCGCTGTGCTGAATGACTAATTGCGGGCTGATTGTCTGAACGATTGCTTCATAGTCAAGCAAAAGAACATTTCTTGAGTCTCGTTTAATGACGTATAAAATCCAGTCTCCTAAATATTTTCCCGTCATGCTTGCGTCTAAGTCTTCGGATTTAATTCTGTAAATTCTTTCGACTGCATCGACAACAAAGCCGAGCTTTACTTCGTTAAATTCAGCGATAATAACTTTGCTGTGTTCCATCGGCGTAACGGGCGGTATTCCTAAAAATATTCTTAAATCGACCATCGGCAAAACTTCACCGCGTACCGACGTTATACCAATTAAAGCCACCGGCGCGTCTGGAATTGAACGAACGCCCGGCCAGCGTAAAATTTCACGAGTTTTATCGACATTAATAGCGAAAGACTGATCGCCCAAAACGAACACGACTAATTGCCATTCGTTAGTTCCAGCTTCAGTCGTTACTTTTTTAACTTCCTGCATTTTTTATTTAAGGCCTCCGCTTCGATTATAAAAAATTAACAAAGCTGACACGTGCGTATATCTTACCATAAAAAAACAATTAGGAGTTAGAAATAAGGAATTAGGAATGAAAAAAACTTTTTTCTCGTGTTAATATATAAAA
>JAFVEW010000275.1 GCA_017475805.1 Synergistaceae bacterium
CAGGGCATATCGGAGGAGCTAACGAACTTGCAAAAAAAATTGCTGCTCATATTAACGCAATACCAGTAATTACAACAGCTACTGACGTAAATAATTTAGTTGCCGTTGACGAATGGGCTGTAAAAAATAATTATATAATCGAAAATCCTAATACAATAAAAAATTTTTCCGCCGAAATTCTTGAACATCATAACGTAGGTGTTGCAATAACTCATGAAATTCATAATGCTCCTTTCCCTGTTACTTTATGGCTCAGACCTAAAAATTTAATTTTGGGTGTAGGCTGTAATCGCGGAATTAGTATAAATGAATTAGAAAATAATGTGAAAGATTTTTTAACGGCTTCAGGCGTTTCGATTTTGTCATTAAAGACTATTGCTTCAATAGACTTGAAAGCAAACGAAACGGCTCTTATCGAATTTGCAAAAAAACATAATATAGAATTTTTAACTTTTAACGCTGAAGAACTGCAATCACTCAAAGGAAATTTTGCGCGTTCACAAAAAGTTTTCGATATTACCGGAGTCGATAATGTTTGCGAACGCGCTTGTATGCTTGCTGCAGGTGAAAAAGCCGTGTTAATGAGAAGCAAAACTATTTACAAAAATGTAACGCTGGCTCTTTCAAGAATTAATTAGTAATTAAACCTCTTAATTTTGAATATTAACATTGAAAATCCAAGCAATGAAAAAATTAAAAAATTCTTGAACAAATAGCAGCCGCCGCTGCCTCCTGAAATATCATTATTTTTCTGCGTTTCTTCAGATGACAGGTTAATCCACACAGCGGGACGAACAGCGATATATTTATTATCGTCTACGTCCCAGCCGCTATAACCAATCTCGCCGATTGCGATGACATACGCGGCGCAGTAACCACCGAAACCGGGCGACCGAAGCCACCAAAAACAAGCATCGTTAGGCTCAGTCAATAAATAACATACACGGTCATTACTATCAGTAAAATAATAATCTGCATCAGCCGCACTCAAAAGGAAAACCGAGTCGGCGTCATCGCCGGAAGCATTCCATTCAACCTCAGAACTTTTATGATAATTCAAATTGGTATAAGTTTCATCATAAGTTTCATCTTGAAGTCTGACTTTAATTATTTTCTCCTTATCATCACCCAAACCGTTAAGAAAATCACCGTTAAGCCAAGTTCTAACCTCACTGCTTAACCAAACATTACTTGAATCATCATACGCTTTTTTTATAACAGCTTTTTCCGTAACGAGCAAAGCCCTTTTATTATCCGTATCAACTTCAAGGACGCGCCATTTTAACGGCTGATTGTTATACATGCCGAATTCGTAATCTTTTTGACCCGCGACAGGCGAGCCGTTAAACGAAATAGCCGAAAATGCAACGCAATTTGAACTCAATAACGCGATTAACGTAAACAAAAATATTTTCATTTTTATTTTCATTTTCATGGGAAATTTATTCTTTCTAAAAATTTTTCACAAATTCAAATAAATTCAAGCCGACTTCTTCATCAAATTTGCGTTCAACGATAAAGCCGTTGGAATTTCTGTCGGATAAATCTTCAATTATCATTTCGCAAGTAGCACTGACTACTGCACTGTTCAAATGTCCGCCGAAAACTTGACCTTCGGAATTTGCCGCGCTCATGTGAATATGTAAATAAATTTCGCCGTTTTGCGTTGTAACCGTTCCCCAAAGGCTTGTTATTTCAGCAGGAAACTGAAAATGATTGCGGTGATATTTTTTCTCTTTAACGTCGAATAATCCTACATCAAAATCATCAATTGCACCTAACGCCTTGACTTCGGCGAGCATAATTTTTTCGTCTTTGCAAAGATTTTTGAGCGATGACATAATTTCTTCGCCCTTATCAATGCGAACAAAATATTTATTTCCAAAATGTCTAAATTGCATGAAACGATGCCTCCTTTTATTTTGAAAAATCCATGACCTTAACCGAAATCATATGAAGATTTCCACTGTCTGTGGGATACGTCTTAAAATCTCTATCAGAGATATTTATTTTGCCAGCGTTATTTATCAACTTTTCTATTAATCTTTTATCATCATCAATTTTGCAACAGACATACCAAGCATATTTGTCTCCAGCGAGATGATCATGTCTAATCCAATAAATTATGCCTGAACCGTCTTTTACTGGATTTTTTCCTGCATAATAAGCTTGAGATGTGGGAACTTCAGTAAATTCTCCATTAATATATTTTGCTATTTCAATAGGGCTGATTGTAACTCCAAATTCGGTCTTGTTTCCATCTTCATTGATTATTTTACCATTAGCATCAACTCTATCTATGTTATCTGCGTACCATTCCAACATTGCTGTTTTCCAATTGCGAAGATTATTTAGTATCTTAGCGACCTTAGCTGAGCTTACCGCTTCAGTACTTGACAACATCATCATCGCACTCAATATACCAATTACAACAATAACGATTAATAATTCAACGAGTGTAAAACCTCTGCGTTTTGTTACACGCATTATAAAAATATCTCCTTTGCAAAAAAATCAACCGCAGCTACAACAGTGAAAGAGTGAGCAGCCGCGATTGATAGAAATTTTTAACCTTTAACTACGATATTTACAAGTTTGTCAGGAACAGCGATAACTTTCACGATTTCTTTACCGCCGATTTTTTCAATCATAAACGGCTCGGCTAAAATGCTTTTTTCAAGTTCTTCTTTCGACATTCCTGCAGGACGCTCGAATTTTCCGCGAACTTTTCCGTTAATTTGTCCGACTATTGTAACTGAGTCTTGCGTCATGGAGCTTTTATCAGCACTTGGCCAGGCTTCGAGACAAAGCATTTTTTCATGTCCTAACATTTCCCAAAGTTCTTCAGTAATGTGCGGACAGAACGGCGACAAACAATTTAATAACGTGTCGACAGCCTCGCGTTTTAATTCCCATGCTTCAGCACTGTCATCGCTCAGCGAATAAATTGCGTTCGTGAGCTCCATTAAACGCGCTATTGCCGTGTTAAACTGCTTTTCGTCAAAAATATCGTGAGTAACGTTGTCGATCGTTGTGTGAATTTTTCGCTTCAATTCTCTTAAAGCCGACGATTTAATTTCGTCCATCGAAATAATTTTCGCGCCGTACTTTTTCAAATTCTCGCAATTTTCTTCAACGTAACGCCAGACCCTATTCAAAAATCTGTGCGCGCCTTCGACGTTTCTGTCAGACCACTCTAAATCATTATTCGGCGGTGCAGCGAACAAAATAAAGAGTCTTACTGTATCAGCTCCGAATTTTTTTACGATTTCAGTCGGGTCTACGGTGTTGCCGAGAGACTTTGACATTTTCGAGCCGTCTTTGAGCACCATTCCTTGAGTTAATAATTTAGTGAAAGGTTCGCGATAATCCGTCATGCCTATGTCGTTTAAGAACTTCGCAAAAAATCTCGCGTAAATTAAATGCAAACAGGCGTGTTCAATTCCTCCGATATATTGATCGACAGGCATCCAGTAATCTACGTCGGATTTTTCAAAAGGTCTCTTATCGTCGCCGGGCGAGCAGTATCTATCGAAATACCATGACGAGCAGAAGAAAGTATCCATAGTATCAGCTTCGCGTCTTGCAGGGCCGCCGCAATGAGGGCAAGTTGTATTTAAAAAGTCCGGACGGTCAAGCAGCGGTGAATGTCCGACTTCTTTAACTTCGACGTCTTCAGGAAGTCTCACGGGCAAATCTTCTTCAGGAACAGGAACAACTCCGCATTTATCGCAATAAACAAACGGAATAGGAGTTCCCCAATATCTTTGACGCGAGATTAACCAGTCGCGCAATTTGAAATTAACTTCGCGTTTGCAGATTCCTTCTTTTTCGCCCCAGTCAATCATTTTTTTGATAGCTTCGGAAGTTTTAAGGCCGTCAAATTCGCCGGAGTTGCAGGAAATTCCGTCCTCTATGAAAGCCTCTTTCATTGCCGCGCCGTCAAGTTTTGTCCCGTCTTCGGGATTGATAACAGGGATAATATCGATTTTATATTTACGGGCAAAATCAAAGTCGCGTGTATCGTGAGCAGGAACGCCCATAATCGCGCCCGTTCCGTAATCGCTTAAAATATAATTCGCTATCCAAATAGGAATTTTTTTGCCGTTCACTGGGTTGACGCCATAGAAAGGAGTCTTGAAGCCTAATTTTTCGGCCTTAGCGTCGCTGCGTTCGATTGAACTTTGAGACGTAACTTTTTTCACGAACTCTTCTAATTTTGCTGCGTCATCTTTGCTTAAAACATCTCGCATTTTTTTAACGAGTTCATGTTCAGGAGCAAGAGCGATAAAAGTAACGCCGTAAATCGTATCAAAGCGGGTCGTGAAAGCCTCAAGAGTGTAATCAAGCTCAGGAATTTTGAAAGTTAATTTAGCTCCTTCGCTGCGTCCGATCCAGTTAGTCTGCATTATTCTGACTCTGTTAGGCCAGCCGCCTAAATCTTTTTCAATGTCGTCTAATAATTCTTGAGCGTAGTCAGTTATTTTAATGAACCATTGTTTGAGATTTTTTTTCGTAACGGGATTTTTGCAACGCCAGCAGCGGCCGTCTTCAACCTGTTCGTTTGCTAAGACCGTCCCGCAAGTTTCGCACCAGTTCACGGGAGCTTCTTTCTGGAAGACAATACCGCGTTTATACATCTGCAGGAAAATCCATTGATTCCATTTATAATATTCAGGAAGACAAGTGATAGCTTCGCGCCGCCAGTCATAACTGTAGCCCATGCGTTTTAACTGCTCGGTCATATAAGCAATATTCGAGAGCGTCCAGTCATGTGGGCGAGTTTTGAATTTTATTGCGGCATTCTCGGCGGGCATTCCGAAAGAGTCAAAGCCGATAGTATATAAAACATTTTTGCCTTTCTTTCTTAAAAATCTTGCTAAAACGTCGCCGATCGAGTAATTTCTAATATGTCCCATGTGAAGCGCACCGCTCGGATACGGGAACATTTCAAGACAGAAAAATTTTTCTTTTGACGTGTCAGTATGAGACTCAAAACAATGAGACGCATTCCAACGCTGCTGCCATTTTTTTTCAATTTCAGCGAAATTATAAGGCATAAAAATTTTCAATCCTCCATTTAACAATCTTAAAAAATCTAAAATATTTTTCCGTGAAATTATACACGCTATTAAAATTAGGAGTGAGGAATGAGGAATGAGAAAATAAAATTTTGCTTTCAAAATTAAATTTGTAAGTTTTGATTATTATTAAAAAAATTTAGGATTTCTGTGTTAGTAAATGTGTTAGTAAAAATAAAAATTCTCTCGAAAATTTTTCAAGAGAATTTCTTTTGTTGTTATTATATCATTAACTATTATTTTTTTTCATTAAGGAGACTCAAATTAAATGAAAATGAAATTAACCGCGCTGATTTTAATAATCTTATTGTCTTTTACTGACATAATAGCAGCTGCTGAAACAGAGCAAATTAATTTACAAAAAACTGAAGAAGAACGAAACGCTGAATTTAATCAAGCCCTGTCAAAAATTTCTTCAGATTTAGGACTGACGGATTTTGATAAATTAGCTTTTCAAGACGGCCTTAAACGCTCAAAAAATAATTTCATACGACTGTATCATTCTCAATGGAAAGCCTTAGGAATGGGCGAAAAATTAGAGACAGCTATAAACACGGCCTTTGATGAAAATACAAAGGATTTAGCTTGGGGAACTACAGGGCTTCAAATGGTACTGTTTGACGATATTATTAATAAAATCCAAGACAGCGTGGCCTTCAAATTCGCTGATTCTTTTGATGATTTTCTCCGCGATTTAGAAATAAAATGGGGCGAGACTTTACAGAGAGATGTAGCTGATTTTTACAGACGTACAAGCGTCTCTGTTTTAGCTTCGGACAGAAACCCGATGATCCAAGCATATATCCGCAACAGTTCAGCCGCTCAAGATAAAGGCTCTGACGTAATGGAAAGAATTAAAGCATCGATGCAAAAGCAATATCCTGAGCTCTCAGTTTCTGGAACAAAAATTGCAGGCGGCGTTTTAGCTGTAATACTGCGCAGGCAAATTCAAAAAATTATTGCTCAGCAGTTAGGTAAAACCGCTCTGCGAAAAGTTGCCTCTGCCGGAGTTTCAAAGGTTGCTGGAATGGCTATACCTGTTGCAGGCTGGGTCATGGCTGCATGGGGGGTTGCTGACGTCGCGGCTACAGTCTGGAAAGTCCCTGACGATGTCAAAAATATGCTTCGAGAGTCTAATCAGTCTCTTTATTACGACGCAGTGCCTGAAATATATTGGGACGCTATGTCGCCTTACGTTATGGATACTTTCGTCGATGAGTTCGGCAAGCTGCAGCAAATAAAAAATGAAACAGCTTTCATAGCTAATAATCCACGCGTCAATGAACTTTCTAATAGTCTTAATAATGAAGAAGCCACACAATTTTATGAAAGAATTTTAGCTTTATCTCATACTCTCGGAAGAAAAGATTATGAAGATTTGCTTTTAGATTTCGGTGAATTAATAAGAGACTGTTCACGCTCGGATTTTGAAATTTTAGCGTCAATGCTTCAGCAAGGCAGAAAAATTCAAGTTAAAGAATGGCTGAATTTAGCAGGCGATAAATATTTTGAGCTTTACAGTTCATTTTCTCCTGAAACTTGGACAAACTTTCCGCCTAATGAAGAATCTCTTGAAATTCTATCTTGGTGCATGAAACTTCCGCCTCGTTCCCGCAACATTGCCGTTAAGCTGCCTATATCAGATATTAAATGGATAAAAGACGAACTGCCCGAGCGTTTTCTTTCTAATTTATTTTTATTCAAAAATTCAAATTCTCTTGACACTGAGCCTGACGAAATCCACGCTGAAATTAAGCGGCTTTCAGAAATTTCTGATAAAGAATCCCGCAGGCCGTGGCTGAGTAAGTTTTCTTATTTCTGGATTTTATACGGCTTTTATGTTAAGAGCATAATTCTTTTAATAATTTTGCTTGTTGTCATTAGGCTTGTGTTTATTATCAAAAATCAAAGCAAAAAAGGAAAAAAGCAGCCGACTCAAAATCAGACTCCAGTCTTTAACATAAATATTCCGTCTTATCCTGGATATAAAAGCAGCAAAAAATATAAAGTTAAAGCTAAAATTTCTGCAAGTTTAGTCAACGAATTAAAAACTATAACTTGGGATATTTCACAGCAGATACTTCCGGCAGGCGACGGCAGCAAAGATCGAATTTTGTCCGTCGAGCTTGAAAGTCTTGATGATATAACCCGGTGGTTTGTTGAAAATAAAAATTGCGTCGAAGTTTTACAGCCTGAAGAATTAAAAATTATGTTAGGAAGGTAATTTTCATGATTATATCGACAAGAGCTTTTCCGGCTTCCGGGACTCAAGATTTAGATTTAGTTTACGGGTCAAGCTGTCTTTCTGTTAATATCGTCAAAGATACTGCAGAGACGATAAAAAACATTACCGGCGGCGAGCTTAAAGCCTACACAGAAATGATGAATAAAAGCATAGAGCTTGCTAAAGGGCGCATGATTGAAAACGCCGAAGCACTTGGAGCTGATGGTATCTATGCTGTAAGCATCGCAACACCGCAAATTTCAGGAGGCGCGGCTGAAATCATAATGTACGGCACGGCGTTTAAGTTTGTAAATTAAAAATTTTTATTTTTGTTATAATTAAAACAATTTAATTTCCCAATATAAAATCTTAAAAATTTCTGGAAGGAAGTGTACGGTCTTGTTCTTTAGAAAATACGGGGATATTGTCATCGGAATTTTCTATGCGGCTTTAGGTGCTGTAACTATTTGGCTCGCCCAGCAGCTTCCTAAGTCCCGCGTTATGAAAATCGGCCCCGATTTCATGCCTATGGTTATAGGCATTTTGATTCTTGTGCTGGCTTTAATGCTTTTGTTCAGCGCGGTAAAAAATTTCAAAGCTAATGCCGCAAAAGCCGAAGCCATGCCAGCAGATACGTCGGACTATAAGAGAGTGCTTGCCTCATTGGTGCTTGTAGTGATTTACGTGAACATTCTTGCGCCCGTCGGTTTCATTCTTTCGACACTCGGTTATCTTTTCTTGCAAATAGTTGTTCTTGCCCCGAACGACAGAAGAAGCTCGAAAAATATTTTAATGTACGCGGTTATCGACGTTATTTTTGTTTTCGTAGTCTTCTTTTTGTTCAGATACGGTTTCAAGATCGTATTGCCCGCAGGAATTTTCACGCTTTAGAAAGGAGATTGAATCATGGGAGCTTTAGCACAATTAGGAGCAGCGACTCTTAAAGTTTGTGAGCCGACTTCGTTATTATTAATGATTGCCGGCGTTGCGATAGGAATAATTTTCGGTTCAATCCCCGGTCTGAGCGCGTCAATGGCCGTTGCTTTGATGCTGCCTTTAACTTTCAGCATGAGTTCTTCGCTCGGCATGAATGTTTTAGTTGCTGTTTATATCGGCGGAATTTCAGGCGGATTAATCTCAGCTATCTTATTAAATATGCCCGGCACAGCGTCATCAATCGCTACGACTTTTGACGGTTATCCTATGGCTCAAAAGGGCGAGGCCATGAAAGCACTCGGCGTCGGAATTGTTTTCTCGTTCTTAGGTTCAATTTTCTCATTCATAATTTTGACATTCTTTGCTCCGTGGCTTGCTGACGTTGCTTTGAAATTCGCCGCGCCTGACAACTTCGGAATTTGTTTCTTCGCTTTGACAATGGTCGCAGTTCTTTCATCAGGAAACATGGTCAAAGGGCTTTTAGCGGGAATGTTAGGACTTGTTTTCGCTCTTGTTGGTCTTGCACCGATTGACGGCACAGCGAGATTTACATTCGGGATTCCTGAAATGCGCGGAGGCTTTAACACCCTTACGACGTTAATCGGAATTTTCGCGGTCGCTGATATTTTAGTGAGTGCTGAAACAATCGGCGCAGGCGTCAAAACAATTCCCGTTAAAAAAGTTCGAGGCTTCGGATTTTCAATCGCTGAATTTTTCAAATGGATTCCCGGAGCGATTCGAGCGGCTTTAATCGGAACAGGTATAGGAATTTTGCCCGGTATCGGCGGCTCAACGTCAGGAATGTTAGCTTACGTTACAGCTAAGAACATGAGCAAACACCCTGAAACTTTTGGACAGGGCGACCCTGAAGGCATCGTAGCAACAGAATGTGCGAACAACGCGACAATCGGCGGAGCTTTAATACCGCTTTTAGTCTTGGGTATTCCGGGCGACGGAGTTACAGCGATGATGCTCGGCGGATTTTTAATTCACGGCTTGAGCGCGGGGCCTTTGCTTTTCGTCAAGAATGCCGATGTTGTCTATGGAATTTTTGCGGCCTGCATGGTCTGCGCTTTAATAATGCTCATCGTTGAATGGACATGTATAAAAGCCTTCGTTCAAGTTCTCAAAGTGCCGAAGCATGTTTTACTGCCGTTGATTTTAGTTCTTTGCGCTGTCGGAGCATACGCCACGAACAACAGAATTTTTGACGTTCAATCAATCGTCGTGTTCGGAGTAATCGGTTATCTTTATCACAAATTCAAATTGCCGACGACGCCATTTGTTCTTTGCTTCTTAATCGGAAGAATGACCGAAGAATATTTAAGACGCGGCCTTATGAGATTTAAGACTTTCGGAGCATTTTTCACAAGACCGATTTTCTGCGCGTTCTTTGCGATAGCCGTAGCTGTAATTCTTTGGACGCTTTATAAAGAAATTAAAGCCTCGAAAGCTGAAAGAAAATAACTATGAATATAAAAGCCATTGACCACAACGTGAACATCATCGCGATGCAAAAAAATAATCGCAATTACGGAATGTGTTGCGCATGGTGTACTCACGTTGGCGAAGATAAATTGCTCTGCTGCGTAGGACCTCAAAGCACGACGGGACAAGCTCTCGAAAAAGGCGACTTCGTAGGCTTCTCAAATTTGAATAAAAATCAAAAGAATATAGCTTTTCAGTTAGGCGACTTGAAAAAACATTCTGCTGAATTTGATAAGTTCGGCGGAATTGATTTTTCTGTTGATGAAGGAGCTATCTTGATTAACGGAGCAAGAGCCTGCGTGAAGTGCCAAGTCATTGACGTTTTACATCTTCCCGGCATTGAACAAGAAAATATTTTATATCTTCAAATGTTAGACGGAAAAGAAAACGGCGGCGAGGCTCTTCATATCGCTGACTTACATTAAAAATTTTGGCATTAACCCGTGAATTTTTGCGGGATAAAATTTAATTTACAAAGGAGTTTTTATTAATAATGAAAAAAGCATTATTAGCTTTACTTGTTGTCCTTGTTGCAGTGTCGGGCGCGTTCGCTGAATGGAAACCGACAACAACCGTTTCAATCATCGTTCCGGCCGGTGCTGGCGGAAACACAGACCTCAGCGCGAGAGTTTTTGCTCAGTATGCTAAAGAACTTTCCGGCGTTGACTTCATCGTTGTCAATGCTAACGGCGCAGCAGGTTCAATCGCGGCCGACCAAGTTCGCAGTGCAGCTCCAGACGGACATACGTTCCTTTACGGCCATAATCTTGTAAACGTTGCCAACGTCGCAGGAATTACAGATTATAACTACACAGCTTTCAAACTTGGCCCGACTTTCGCAAAAGACCCGGCTCAGCAGCTTTATGTCAATCCGAGCAAATATAAAAATCTTGAAGAGTTCATAGCGGCGGCAAAAGAAAAACCCGGCGAGCTTGTTGCATGCACGGAAGTTGGAGCTTACACTTATTATGAAATTCTTAAGTTCCAAGACTTAGCAGGGATTCAGCTTGACCTCGTTGACTACGGCTCGAACTCTGACAAAATCGTCGGTATGCTTTCAGGCCAGGTTGACATGATGCCCGGTGCTTATATCAACTGCAAAGATTATCTTGAAAGCGGCCAGTTCATTGCTCTCGGAGTTCCCAGCGCAGAACGTTACGATTTAATCAAAGACATTCCGACGTTCAAAGAGCAGGGAATCGATTTAGTATATCCTGACTGCGACTTCTCATTCTATTTCCCGAAAGAAACTCCCGACGAAGTTATCGCGTGGTATGAAAACATCGTCCAGGAAATGGAAAGCAAACCCGAATGCCTCGAAGCTATCCGCAAAGTTGAAATGATGCCGTATTATCTTTCAGCCGCCGACAGCGAAAAGCATGACGCCGAATATTTCAACACATTCAAATCAATCGCTGACGAATTAGCAAGCAAATAAGAAATTAATTTAGAAATTAGGAGTGAGGAGTGAGGAATTTCATTATTTTCTCGTCCTCACTTTTTATACTGCGAATATGTTTTGAGAAAGAGTAAAGGAGTCTAAAAAACTTATGCAAACAAATGATAGATCGCTTACAAAATTAATGGAAGCCGTAGATACCGGCGCGGCACAGCTGCCTGACTTTCAAAGAGGCTGGGTGTGGGACGATGGACGCATAAAAGCTCTGATACTAAGCGTGCTAAAGAATTTTCCGGTCGGTGTGGCAATGTTCTTGGAATACGGAAATGAGAACATCCGTTTCAAATATAAACCTATCGAGGGCACAAATGTTAATTCTCAAAAAGAACCGAACGAACTGATTCTTGACGGTCAGCAAAGATTAACTTCTCTTTATAATGCCCTTTACAGCAAAAATCCCGTGCATACGAAAACAGAGAAAGGAGAAGAGGTTAAGAGGTTTTATTATCTCGATATCGAAAAGGCCGTTGATCCAAGTGCTGATGATGATGAAATTGTTATATCCGTCCCTGCGACAAAAATTATAACTTCTAATTTCGGACGAAATATTGAAATGGATCTTTCGACAAGACAGAATGAATTTAAGAATAAAATGTTTCCTTTGAATATCATTCTTGATTCCAATGAGGAGCAAGGATGGCAGAACGAGTATTATGCTTATTATAACTATAACCCGGATGTAATTCGACACTTCACCGAGCTTTTCACTAAAATCATCACGCCTATACAAAGTTATACAATGCCAGTGATTCTGCTTGAAAAAGGAACTCCGAGAGAGGCTGTGTGTCAGGTTTTCGAGAATGTCAATAAAGGCGGCGTTTCACTTACGGTTTTTGAACTTGTTACGGCAACTTTTGCAATGAATGACTTCTATCTGCGTGAAGACTGGGAGAATCGCAAGGAAAACTATTTTTCAGGAGATTTGCTGAACATTATAACTGCTACTGACTTTTTGACTGCGCTCACTCTTTTGTCCTCATTTAAGGCCGGCGGAACGGTAAGCTGTAAGAAAAAAGATGTGCTTGCTCTGCAGCTTACGGAATACAAAAAGTACGCTGACGACCTTTGCAAAGGTTTTCGTGAGTCAGAAAAACTTTTGAAGGAGGAGCGGATTTTCTCAAGCCGTGATCTTCCATACAGCACTCAGCTTATTCCTTTGGCGGCCATTTGCACTGTTTTAATGGATGGCAATAGGATTAATACCACGACTGTCAAGGATAAAGTTAAGCAGTGGTATTGGTGCGGCGTGTTCGGAGAGCTTTATGGATCTTCAAACGAAACAAGATACGCTAATGACATAGTACAGGTTATCAAGTGGATTCTTGAGAATGGAGAGCTTCCGAAGACAGTTACGGACTTTTTTTTTAATCCGACACGTCTATTAAGTTTGCAGTCGAGGCAGTCAGCAGCATATAAAGGCATTATGGCGTTGATATTAAAGAATCATGCCCGCGACTTTATATCAGGTATCGAAATG
>JAFVEW010000023.1 GCA_017475805.1 Synergistaceae bacterium
AAGAGCTTCGAGATTTATAAAAACTTCATGCCCTTTTTTTGTCATAACCTCTGCCAAATAAATTCCTCCTTTTGCAATATTTGAAAATGAGCATAACATCAAGAAAAAAAATAGTACTTTTAGGAATAATTAAAATCGAACGTATATACTCAGAGAAATTGCTGGAATAGAAACGAAAGGTAACTTGGACAAGCAGTCCCTTTGCCGTACAAAATTACTCTGTAATTTGCAGACAAAGGGAGTTCGTAATGTAATCGGCTGTAAACAGTCTCTCGCATTTTGCTTGTCAGGGATAACCACCCTGAACCCGAAAATTTTTGAATTAAGGCGATAAAAATGAAACGGTCAGTGCGTAATGTAAGGTTATATTTGAGGGTAACAAGTAAAGAATATACACTCATAAAAATGGTCTCTGAATTATCGGGGCTTTCAATTTCAGAATACCTGCGAAGACGGGCATATAACATTCGTATTGTAGCGAAGTCAGATATTCATGTTTTGAAAGAACTTAGAAGACTCGGCGGACTTATTAAGCATCTTTATAACGAAACAAATGGAATTTACAGTAAGCAAATGGCAGAAGCTCTTGAAGCCATAACGTCATACGCCCGTGTGCTTGAAAGGAAAATATCATGATAGGAAAAATTCCTAAATCGCGTAAGGACGGCAGGAGCAGTTTTAAGGATTTAATAAATTACTGTCTTGGAGTTACGGGGCATTCCACGGGCGCAGTTTTATACGCAGGAAAACAGAACATTAACGACTTCAAAACGGCGGCAGTTGAAATGGAATCTTTGGCTGTCGAAAGCGTCAGATGTAAAACTCCTGCGTTCCATTTTATTCTGTCATGGCGTTCAAATGAAAGCCCAACGAATGAACAGGTTGACGAAGCCGTGAATATTGCGCTGAAAGAATTAGACTTGCAGGACTGTCAGGCGGTTTGGGGCTTGCAGTCCGACACGGATAATCTTCATGTTCATGTTGCCGTGAACCGAATATCGCCTGAAACATTCAAGGCGGTTAAACCAGCAGGGGGATTCAGCAAAAAAGCCCTCGAAAGAGCCGCACGGAAAATTGAAATCACTCAGGGCTGGGATATTGAACGGACTGGACATTACGAAGTAAATTCTTCGGGAGATATTTTATATAAAAAAGAATTTCCAAAACCTGAAATTTCTCAGACTGCAAGGGACATTGAAGCCTATACGGGCGAAGAGAGTTTTGAGCGTATTGCAAAACGCGAGCTTGCAGAAATTTTAGAGTCCGCAAGAAGCTGGGACGAACTTCATCAAAATTTAGCGTTAAAGGGCTTTGAGCTTGAACGGAAAGGGAACGGGGCAATTTTGAAACAGGGCGACAAAGCCATAAAACTCTCGCAAGTATCCCGAAACAGCAGTTTTTCAAAATTAGCGCAGAGACTCGGCGAATATCAGGAACGGCAGAACGGCATAATTATTCAAAATCCGTCAAAGATTTTGCAGTCAGAGTCAAAAACTCCCTCAAAAAATTTTTCATGGGAAAAATATCTGTCTGAAAAACGCAATTATTTAGACAGTAAATCTTCAGCCCTAAAAAAATTAAGGGAACGGCAGAAGCTGGAACGTGAAAATTTATACCAGCGTCATAAAGAAAGCCGTTCAAAGCTATATTCTCAAAGCTGGCGCGGACGTGGCAAGGAGCTAAACCAACGGCGGAGTGTTATGGCTTTTTTCCAAGAAAAAGAACGCCTTGATTTGCAAGAGAAGCAGGAGGAGGAAAGACAGGAATTAAAATCTCAATTTCTGAAAATATTTCCTAAATTTAGATATTGGCTTGAGATTCAGAATAACGAAGAGTTATCCCGTCTGTACCGTTACCCGGGGCAGTTTTTATTATCGCCCGAACAGTCAGGAATAAAAATCGCCCAGCCACGAAAAATTGATTTACGGGATTATCAGGCACGGCGCGGAGCAGGAAGCAAAGTTTTGTACTGTCGGGACGGAAGTTTCACGGCAGATTTTTCAGACATGGGCAAAAGAATAGTTCTGAACAAACGGAAGCTGACTGAAGAATCAGTTGCGGCGGCTTTACAGCTTGCGAATCAGAAGTGGGGCGCGACCTTAATCACTGGAAATGACGAATATAAAGAGCTTTGCGTTAAGGCGGCTGTCAAATACGGCTTGAAACTTGCGAATACCGATTTAGCTGCAGAAGTCGAACGGCGAAAACAGGCTCAGAGAGAAAATCTGCGTCCGATTACGGCTGAAGAAATATTGAATTTGAATTTAGCCGAAAATCCCCAAATTTATCCGAATCCCCGAAAAGATAATCAGCAGTACACGGGGCGCATCGTTCACATAGACGAAAATCGCGGTTATTGCGTCCAGTTAGTTGGAGAGCGCAGTTTGTTTGTTCACAAACTCGAAAAACTCGAACGTCAGCCGTTGAAGGGCGAAACGCTGAAAATCTCATATCCAGATGAAAATCATCAGGCAAAAATCCAGCGCGAAGAAGTCCGCATACGGACTCAAAGTTTGTAAAAGACCGTGCCTGTAAAAGAAAAAATTAAGGAGGAATTGTAATTATGGACGAAAAATTGCAGGAAATTCTCAATTATTACGGGGCAAATTTAGACAACAGCGGAGAACCTGACGAAATTCCCGAATTTGAGGGAGCTGTAATGTTCCCGAGCCTCGAAGAAGAAATTTCGAGGACTAAGGAATGGGCACGGAAAGTTCAAAGCTGGAACAAAGACGGAGGCGAAAATTTATGATTTCTTCAAAAGCGCAGGAATACCGCGATGAACTCGTGAAAAAATTATGCGACGCTATGGAAAACGGGACTGCCCCGTGGCAGAGAACGTGGACTGACGGGGACGCGCCTTTTAACGCAATAAGCGGCAGGGCGTATCACGGAATTAACGCAGTAAATTTAGCGTTGCAAAGTCAGGCGTTAGGCTCATCTTCCGATCCGAGATGGCTCACTTTTGACCAGGCAAAAGAAAAAGGCTGGCACGTAAAGCAGGGCGAGAAAGGCACTCACGTTGAGTTTTATAAATTTGAAGAGAAGCCTAAATTTGATGAGTCAGGCTCGCCAGTTTTTGACGCGGACGGTAAGCAGAAAGTTGAAAAAAATCTTATCGTGAGAAATTACGTTGTCTTTCATGCCTCGCAGATTGAGGGAATAGAGCCTTATGTTCCGAAAGCCCGAAATCCCATCGAGGACAACGAAAAAGCCGAGCGGATTTTGAAAGAATCGTGCGCGAAAATTCTTCACGGAGGCAACGAGGCTTTCTATAACCGTACTGATGACCTCATTCAGCTTCCCGAAAAAGGGCAGTTCAGAAGTCAGGCGGATTATTACGCTACTGCGCTTCATGAACTTTCACATTGGACGGGACACCCCGACAGGCTGAACCGCAAAACTTCGAGCGATATGAAGTCTGAAACTTACGCCAAAGAAGAACTTGTAGCGGAAATCAGTTCGATGTTTGTGTCGGCTGAAACGGGAATACCGCAGACAAAAGAACATTTTGAAAATCACGCGGCTTACGTTGATTATTGGGTGAAAGCCGTCAAAGAAGACCCGAACGCGCTTTTTAAGGCAGTCAATCAGGCTCAGAAAGCCTCAGAAGAAATTTTGAAATATGAACGAGTCCGCGAACAGAATCAGACTCAAAATTCACAGGCTGAAATTAAAAATCCTGAACAGAAGCCCGTCATAACGAAGCAGACTATTCAGGACTTGAAGCTCATTGACGGCAATCCCGAAATTTTTGAAAATCCGCGAACAGACGGTCAGCAGTTTAAGGGAAAAATTCTTCACGTTGATGAATCACAAGGCTATTGTGTTCAGCAAATCGGGAAAAACAGCCTTTATGCTCACAGGCTCGAAAAATTAGAAAGGACTCCCGAAGTCGGTGAAAATCTTAAAATTTCGTTTGATGACAAGGGCGAAAAAGCAAAAATCAGCGTTCAGAAAGAGCGCACTCACGGCTTGAAGCGTTAGGAGCGGAAAATGGCAAAAGAATCGGCTCTTCATGAGGCACGGCGCAGATTTAACGAGGTCAGCCAGCGAGTATGTTCAGACGGCGATAACTGGCAGAATTTTTTGACGTGCGCGGCACGGAATCATAAATATAATTTTCAAGACCAGCTCTTGATTTTTGACCAGCGACCTTACGCGACAGCTTGCGCGGACTTCGATTTATGGCATGACCGCTTTAACCGTTTTATCGAGAAAGGTACGAAAAGTGTAAGATTATTAAGTCCTGACGGCAACTCAGTCAAACACGTTTTTGACATAACGGACACCCGCCCAGGCTTCGGGCACGAATTTGACGAACCGCCTTACATATGGAAAATTGAAGATGAAGATTCTCAGGCAGTTTCAGAAAGATTAAATCAGGTTTACGGATTTTCGGGTAATCTCGGAGTGCAGATAGCTGGAATAGCCCGAAATTTTGCCCAAAGGCTCGAAGAAAACGGCGATTCCTTATATTCAGCAAAAACACCCGAAGAACGCCAAAAAATCACGGATTTACTCAGCAACAGCGTGGAGTATTATTTGAGAACACGTTGCGGACTTGAAGCGAGAGCAGAAGATTTTAATTTTGAAAGTATTTCAGAACTTGACGCTGACACCGTAACTCGTCTTGGCAACTCGGTCAATAATTTTTCGCGTCAGGTTCTCGATAACGTGGAGCGCGTAGTCCGCGAAAATCACGAAAGGAGAAAACTTGAAAATGGACGAGAGCAAAATTCCTCCGACAGCCTCATTGATCAACTTCATGACGGGCGAGGAGCTGAATCAGTACGAAGACAAAATTCTGACGGAATTGGAAACGAAGCCGGAAGAGGACATGACGATTTATCAGGAATCGGAGCTGACGGAATCGGACAAGGACGATCTGCCGGAGGGGACTTTGATGAGAGAACCGAACGACAGAGCGATTTTCGTGAAGATTCTGGACGTTTGGATGCCTTATCAAATGCAGAAGCTGAAACAGCCACCCCAGCCGTTGACGAAATACGGGAGAATGCGCCGGAAATTCTTGGAGGAGTGGAGAGTTCGGACAGCGTTGGAATTGGGCGAGAATCTCCTGATTCACTGCGCCGAGATTCAGGAACAGGCGAAAACAATGAAGCAGGAGCTGATGAGCCAGTTAGAGCAGAACGACCCGCCACCGGACAAGAGCAAAAATCCGATGGCTTGGGTACAACACATGAACAGCCTCGACATGCAGGC
>JAFVEW010000276.1 GCA_017475805.1 Synergistaceae bacterium
ATCGAAACGCTTGAGCTAAAAAAAACTTTGCTCCCCTTCCGTGAAAATATTCGCGGCGAATTAGGGGAGTTAATTTTAGACTCGCTGAAGCCTGCGGAAAATTTTGAAAATCTGAAGGAACGCGAAAAACTTTTGCGCGAATGGCTTGAACTTACTGACTCGAGCGGCGAATTTAATTTTAATGCGAGCGTCGAGCCTGTATCTTATATGTTTGCAAACGCTAAACGAAGCGGGATTTTATCGGGCGAAGAATTATTAAAAGTTCGTCTGCTTTTACATTCGGCGCGGCAAATTAAAGAAGGCTTGGCCGACATTCCCGAAAAATTTAAGAGTGTTGACGCTTTACGGCGCGGCATTAGAGATTTTGCTCCTGAAATTGAGGCGTTAAATGTCATCGAAGACTCTGGACGGCTTGCTGATACGGCCTCGACAAAATTATTTAATTTGCGAACAGAAATTGAAAATCTTAAACGCACAGGGCGGCGGCTTGCTCAAAAATTATTTGAAGACTCTGATATTAATAATATGCTTCAAGAGCGTTCGCTGTCGTGGCGCGACGGAAGATTTTTATTGTTAGTCCGTCAGGAGTTTATAAATAGATTTCCGGGACTTGCTGTAGAACGTTCAAGTTCCGGGAACTCTGTTTATATGGAACCGAAAGCTCTTTCAAACATCAATAATAATCTAATAATTAAAAGCAAAGATGAACAGGACGAAGAGCGAATAATTTTATTAAATTTAACACGAAATATTTTATCCCGTGAGAACGCGATTATAAACGCCGAAAGAGTTATAGGGACTTTTGATTTATTATGCGCTTGTGATTTTTTAATCAGAAATAAACGCTGGGTAATTCCTGAACTTTCTCAAAAAAATTTTTTCAGGCTTGTAGGTGCAAGACATCCATTATTAAAAGATAAAGCCGTCCCGATTGATGCTGAGTGCGGCGATAAATTTTCGACTTTAGTAATCACCGGCTCTAATACCGGTGGAAAAACAGTAACGCTAAAAACCGCAGGAGTTTTAATCTCTATGGCGTGGCTTGGCCTTCCTGTTCCTGCTCGCGACGGGACTTTAATCGGCAACTTTGACGAAATTTTTGCAGATATCGGCGACGAACAAAGCATTGAGCAAAATCTTTCGACTTTCAGCGCGCATTTGAAAAAAATTATTCATATTCTTAAACATGCTACAGGTGAGTCTTTAATTTTGCTTGACGAACTTGGAGCAGGCACTGACCCTCACGAAGGCGCGGCACTTGGCGTTGCAATTTTAGAGACTCTGAAACAGCGCGGCTGTGTTACTCTTGCGACTACACACCATAATCCTGTTAAACAATACGCTCTCACAACTGAAGGCGTTGAAACGGCAAGCATGGAATTTGACATAGAAAAACTTCAGCCGACTTATCATTTATTAATGGGAATACCCGGACGAAGCAGTGCGCTTTTAATCGCTAAACGTTACGGAATGCCCGAAGAAGTTTTGAAACTTGCTCAAGGTTCTTTAGACGCTCGCGAACTTACAGCCGAAGACATTATGAGCGAACTTAACGAACGCAAAGCAGCCTTAACGAACGCCGAGCGAGAATTTGCTACGACAATGAAAGAAGCTCAAGATTTGAAACAGGCTTATAAAAATCGAGTCGCTGAGATTGATTTACAACGCGATAAAATCATGCAGGCCGCCGACAGAAAAGCTGAAAAATTTATAGCTCAGGCAGAACAGACTTCAAAAGAAATTATTAATAGCATGGAAGAAGCCGCAAGAGATGCCGCCCGAAGAGGTTACAACGTGAAAAGAAGAGAGTTAAAAACATTAAAGAGCGTAATTGAATCGCGAACTAAAAAACGAACTGAACGAGAAATTGAAAATAGTCCTAAGCCCTTTGAGCCTGCGCCGGGAGTTACAGCTATGATTGCTGGCAGCGGCATTGTAGGAATTATTAATGAAATTAAAAATGGTCGCGCCTATATGACCGCCGGACCTATGAGTGTTGATGTTCCGGTGTCGCAATTAATCGCTACGGATAAAAAAGCAAAGGTCGCCGCACCTCCTGTTGACACAAGCAAATTGCCTATAGCTGACAGCGTGCCGCCGTCAATAATGGTTCGCGGAATGTTAGTCGGAGAAGCAATGCCTTTGGTTGAAAGTTATTTAGATCGCGCTTATCGTTCTAATCATTCGGTCGTTACTGTAATTCATGGGCGCGGTGAAGGAATTTTGAGGCGAGAAGTTCATGCTCTTTGCTCACGCTTGCATTATGTAAAAAGTTTTAGGCTCGGCGGCGAAGGCGAAGGCGGCTACGGAGTTACAATCGTAACTTTTAAGTGAGAAAGTTTCAGGCTTGGCTGACCACTACGACAATAATTTTCCAAAAAATTTTTTAGCCTCGACTACGAAATTAATTTAAGTGAGCGGTATAAAAATGAATGAAAATGTAAAGAAAGAATATTTTAAGTTGCTTCAAGGATGTAGTTTATTTAATGATATACCTGAAAAATCTTATACTGAGGCACTGAAATATTTGCGAGCAAAAAAACGCCTCTTCAAAAGAGGAGAAATTATTTTACAAATAGGCGATGAATTTATCTATGCTGGGCTTGTCCTGAAGGGGGTAATAGAATGCTCTTTTCAAGATTCTGATTTTAATAAATTCAACATGAATCACTTTTCTGAAGGCAATTTATTTGGTGAAACGATGGCATGTTCAGAAGTAAGTCAAAGCCCTATGCAGATTTCTGCCGTTACAGACTGTGCCATTCTATTTTTAGATTATCGTGTTTTTTATGATGTGAATGCAAAATACGAGTACAAAACTCAGCTTGCTGTGAATTTAATTCGTAATTTTTCAAAGCAAAATCTTTTCTTAAATCAAAAAGTCAGAATACTGAGCCAGAAGGATTTACGTAGAAAAGTCTTAATTTATCTGAATAATCTTTCGCCAGATGAACGAGGGATAAGAAAACTTCCATTTTCAAAAACAGCCTGGGCTGAATTCCTTTGCGCTAATCGAACAGCACTATCAAGGGAACTCAGCCGAATGGTTAATGATGAAATTTTAACGATGAAAGGCAGAAATTTTATCCTCCACAATTAAGCAAGCAACGACCTCACAAGAGCGGGAATTTTTCCAAAATCGTCTTCAGTGGGAATCCATAGTGCCTTTATGTTATCATCGATGACTGAGAAACCCGCATCTTTTAATTTTTCTTGCAATATTTTGACGCTCTCACCGCTCCAGCCGTAGCAGCCGAAAGCACATGCCTTTTATTTTTGAACTTTAACTGTTTTGCAAACTCAAGCCAACCTGCAACGCTCGAAAGAATACTATTGCTCACCGTAGGGGAACCTACAGCGACGGCCTTTGACTTAAAAATTTCCGTCATAATTTCGTTCTTGTCAGCCTTTGCGATATTAAAAACTTTAACGACAGTTTCGGGACTTTGCTTTGCGATTTCAGTTGCTATTCCGTGGGCGATTTTTGTAGTGCCCTCCCACATTGTATCGTAAGCGATTGTAATTTGATTTTCTTGGTAAGCATTTGCCCACTGTGCATATTTTTTCACAATTTGTAAAGGATCATCGCGCCATATAGCACCGTGTGAAGGAGCAATAATGTCAATCTGTAAATTTAGAGCTGAAATTTCTTCGAGTTTCTTCGTGAGAATTGCAGCGAATGGATTTAAGATGTTCGCAAAATATTTCATGGCTTCCTTGTTCAAAAGGCATTGGTTAGCTTTGTCATTAAATAATTCTTCAACGGCGTAATGCTGACCAAAAGCGTCATTTGAAAATAGAATATTGTCGCCCGTCATATAAGTTGCCATTGAATCCGGCCAATGTAACATTCTCATTTCAACAAAAATTAATTTTTTGCCGTTTCCAATGTCAAGACTGTCGCCGGTTTTGACAACATGAAAATTCCAACCGCGTTTACCGTATTGACCTTCGATAGATTTTACTGCGTTCGCAGTGCAATATATAGGAGTTTCAGGAATTTCAGCCATTAACGCGGTGAGCGAACCTGAGTGATCACATTCGCCATGATTAGCGATAATTGCATCAATCTTTTTGAGGTCAATTTCTCTTTTAAGATTTTCGACAAAATCAAATCTATGCGGCGTCCAAACAGTATCGATCAAAATATTTTTTGCTTCTTCAATTAGATAAGCGTTTTGACTTGAGCCGTTCATGATCGAATAATCATCTCCGTGAAATTTCTCAAGCTCCCAATCGATATAACCTACCCAACTTACATTATTTTTTACGTGTTTTCTCAATTTTTTAGTCCTCCAGTGTTAAAAGCAAAGCCATCTTAAATTTACCGTCTGCTTTCACAGAGTGGCGTCCGTTTTTAGCAAACTTAAAATTTTCTCCAGCCTTGATGAGATGTTCTTTACCTTCATAGCCGATAATTCCTTGACCATCAAGAGCAAAAATTAAAGCCTCACCGGGAGCTGCGTGTTCAGAAAGTCCTGTCCCCTCATCGAAAGCCATAACCACAAATTTCATTTTAGGATCGTTTATTAAATCCATGTTCACGATACGGCCTTCTTGATAAGGAACAATTTCAGCGATTTTGAAAACTTCTCCGTCTCTTAATATTTTATTCAACATAGCACCTTCTCTTAATCTAATTTCTGTACATATGCTGCCTGTATCTGTCTTCATTCCTACAGGGACATTCACGGGAGTAATAAAAAATTCTCCGGGATTTAATATCCATTCTTTGCCGTCAGAATAATAAATATTGAGCTTACCGTAAGCATTGAGAATTATTTTATGATAAACATAGCTTTCCGCGCTTATATCAGTTTCACGAGCCATTGAAAAATAATTTATCCCAAAATCTTTAGTATCAAGCACTAATTTTGACACAGTGCAGCCTGCCACAAGCTCATTGTCTTGAGCAATCGAAAAAATAACGCCTGCTTTTTCTTTAAGAATAGTAAATCACCTACTTTTTATTTTTTATTGTAATTAAAATTACGAAATAAAAATGTTGCTTGAGTTACGAAATTTTTTGAAAATATTATTTTTGATTTCCCAGCCTAAACTTTCGCAAGCAAAATTTACAATGTCATCAAGTGCTCCAGGTGTTCCCATTCGTTCACGACCAGAGTCGCTCATGAATTGATATAATTTTTCATCGCGCAAAACTTTCAAAGCACATTCAGCTAAATCTTTCGCTGAAACGGAAACTAAAATTTCTGAATCTCCGAGCAATTTTTTTTGAACTCTTTTGCCTTTCTCGTCAATCGAAATTACAGGAATACCTAAGCCTGCGCAGAGTTGATTAGCTGTGCCGCCTAAGCCTAATAAAATTTTCACGCCGTTCACAGATTTAGCGACGCTATCGAAACTTAAATTAATTTTCAATGAATTTTTTTCGAGAGTGTCATTATTTCTTTTCCATCCGTAAGACTTGCAAGAGGCAAAAAATTTTTGAAAATCTAACGTCGGAGCTAAAATCATTCTGAAAGATTTTTCGCCTTCAGCGTTCATTAATTCGGCGGCGTCAAGCAATAATTTAACGTCTTGATTAGCTCGCGTTCGGCTTCCAGGCAACAATAAAATAACATCGCCTTTTTCATAATTTTCACATTCATATAATAAATCCATGATAGGACTGCCGGAATAAATTGCTCGTTTGCCAAGCTGCTCCGCGCTCTTTAAGTCGCGAGTCCAAGTCTTGAGAGTGAATTTATTAATCAAAAATCTTTCAAGTCGCCAATGTCCGCTGAGATAAACTGTCTTGGCCGTCGCTGCAAATAAAGGTCTTGCTCCAGAGCCAAAGAGAGTATGAAGAATTAAATAAACGTCGCCGACGCAAATAGGCGTTTTAATTTTTCCTGCGATTTTATTCCAATCTTGAAGCTGCGCTCGAACTTGTCTTAATAAGCCTGCCCGCATATCGCCCCATAAATCTTTGACGCTGTATTTCAAGACACCACCCGAAGGCGTTACTGATAAAGCCGATTTAATTTCAAAATTTTCTTTCGTGTAAGCATCGCCGCGACCGACTAAAGGAAACGCATAAATTTTTGAGTCCGGCAATTTTTCCCGCAATTTTTTCGCAAGAACAACGCCGATAGCATCCTCTCCATAGCCGTTTGAAGCAACAATAATTTTAGGTTGAAGAACTCGCGTTAATTCTTCAAAAAATTCTTCGTGTTCATTAACTTCGACTTTGACTTTCGGGACGATTAAAGGAATTTCAAAATTCCATTTCCCAAGTTCCGGCATGTTATATAAATCTTTTTCCGTGCAAGACATAAAATCAACGTTCAAGTTTTTTGCAGATAAATAAAGATTTTCTAAATCATTTTGCGAATAGCTGTGATGATCTCGAAACGTTACAGATTTTGAAACAGTTAAACCTAATTCTTGCAAAGTTTTTATGAAACTTTCAGGGCTTCCGATTGCTGAAAACGCGAAAATTTTAGAGCCGTTCAATTCCTCATTCCTAATTCCTAATTCCTCATTAAATGAAATCCAGCCGTCAGAATTAATCTCAGAAGTAAAAATCTTTTCAGGCGAAATAAATTCAGAAATTTTTGATTTTAATTTTTCAAGTTCGTCAGGCGAAATCCTTTTTGACTTAGTTAAGACGACAATATCAGCACGTTTCAAAGCTGAAATTTTTTCCCGTAACATTCCCGCAGGAATTAATTTCCCAGAGCCGAACGGGCAAACCGCGTCAATTAAAACTATATCGGCATCGCGCGCTATGCTCCTATGTTGAAAGGCATCGTCGGCAATGACAAGCTCAACGCCAAGAGATTTTAATTTTTTTATTCCTGCCATTCTATGACGCGCTACAGCAACGGGAACATCAGGCAATTTTTTTGATAAAAGCAAAGGTTCATCGCCTGTAATTGAACGCTCGCCTTCGCCATTTTTAATTATCAAAACTTCATGAGATTTCCCTGAATAGCCTCGCGTAACTATGCCGACTTTTATATTTTTTGACAGCGCGTACTCAGCTAACATTCTAACAAAAGGAGTTTTATTCGTGCCGCCGTAAGTTAAATTTCCGACGCTTATTAAAGGCAGCGGAGGTTCTTCAATTTTCAAAAGACCGTGAACGCGAAAAAAATTCATGACTGAAATTGCCGCGCCCATCAGCCATGATATAGGCGTGAAAATAATATTAATCAAGAAATTTTTTTTAGTTCCCTTAACATAGAGCATGTAATTAGTGAGGAGTGAGAAGTTAGGAGTGAGGAGTGTTTTTGTTTTTTCCATTTCTAACTCCTAATTTCCAATTTCTCACTTGTTTTAACACTTTTAACTTCTTTTATTGCGTTTCTCAAAGTTTCAAACGGCACTTTATACAAAACTGCCATATCTTCAACAATTCCTATGGGAATATCCGTCGTGCAGTTTTCATAACGTATAAGCGTAGATAATGAAATTTTTAGATACATCGCGACTTTATCACGTGAATATCCTGCATCAGTTCTTATTCTGGCTAAGGCATTTTTATTTTCTTTCGGCCATCTTGGCATTTTATTTTCTCCTTATTTAATTTCTAACTCCTAACACCTAATCCCTCATTCGTCTGCATTCGCCATAAATCAGCGTAAAGTCCGCCGGCTTTTAATAACTCGTCGTGAGTTCCTGACTGAATAAAATTACCATCCTGCAAAACTAAAATTCTATCGGCCTCTCTTATAGTCGAAAGTCTGTGAGCTATTATTAATGACGTTCTGCCGCGCATAGCTTGATTAATGGCCTTTTGAACTTGATGTTCAACGACAGTATCAAGAGAACTCGTGGCTTCGTCTAAAATTAAAATTCTCGGGTCGCGAATTACAGCGCGAGCTATAGCTATTCTTTGACGCTGACCGCCTGAAACTGTTACGCCGCGTTCTCCGACTTCCGAATTATATTTATCCGGGAGACTTTCAATAAATTCTCGAATGTCTGCAATTTCTGCGGCCTCGATGATTTTATTTTTATCGACGTCATGAAGTCCGTAAGCGATATTAAAAGCTATCGAGCCTTTCATTAAGATACATTCTTGCGGAACTATTCCTATCTGTTGCCTGAGTTCTTTAAGATTAAAGTCGCGAATGTCGTGGCCGTCAATAAAAATTTTCCCTGAAACAGGCTCATAAAATCTCGGAATTAAATCAGCTATCGTAGATTTTCCTGAACCTGTAGAGCCGACTATTGCGATTTTTTCTCCGGCTTTGATTTCTAAATTAATATCTTTCAAAACTTCCTGATTATCTTCGTAATTAAAATAGACATGTTCAAATTTAATATTTCCTGAAATTTTTTTTGCGATTGTCCCGGCGTGTGAAAGAGAGTCTTCAACAGGAGTTTTCATAATGTCTGAAATTCTTTCGGCTGAAGCTATGCCACGCTGTAAAGTCTCCATAGCGTTCATAATGCTTCTAATAGGCTGGACCATGAAAGCTATATAGCCGATGAAAGAAATTAATTCGCCGGGCGTTAAAATTTCGTCGATAACGTTTTGAGCTCCGAACCAGAAGACTATTGCCAAAGCTATTATCAAAAATACTTCGATTACTCCCGCAAAAATTCCTTGCATTGAGACAGCTTGCAAGAGAGCTTTATAATTTTCTTGATTAGCTTTTTTGAAACGTTCTAATTCTTCGTCTTCAGTTGCGAACGAACGAACAACTCTAATCGCCGAGAAAGCCTCTTGAGCAGTCGCCGTAATATCCGCTAAATGTTCTTGGACGCTGTGGCCTGCTTTGCGGAGTTTTTTTGAAGCAAAAGATAATAACATCGCCACGAACGGCAAAACTAAAATTATTAACGACGTCAGCCGCCAATTAATATATAAAATAAATAAAAACATTCCGACGAACGTAACGAAATTAAACATTAAATCAATAAATGTTCCCGTTACAATGTTCTGCAATAAAGAGGCATCGCCTGTTATTCTGCTCATTAACTCGCCGATGCGTGAGGCATAAATTTTTTTGAGGCTCATTCGCTGCATGTGATCATATAAATCTATGCGAATGTCCATGACTACAGATTGCCCGGCCTCGTTCATGAAGTAACGCTGAAAATATGTAGTTACGGCTTTAAGCCCAAAGATTAAGACGAGCGAAATGCAAATTAAATTCAGCATTAGAAAATTTTTAGAGATTAAAACATCGTCAACGACGCTCTTAAATAAATACGGCGGCAGGACGTTTAAGCCCGATGACAATAACATAAAAATCAACGCTAAAAAAATTTTCAGCCAATATTTTTTTGTGTAGCTTAAAATAAAAGCAACAGGAGATTTTTTATTCATTTAGTCGCCTCCTATTCCGCCGACAACAAAATCACAAAGCCTTGAAGCCGCTCCGGCCTCGCCTGACATTTTTAATAATTCTTCGCGTGTTGAATTTAATTTTTCAGAGTCGCTTAAATCCTTAAAAATTTCGCCCGCTACGTCTTCGGGAGTAATGTCGCCGTAAAGTTCATTAAGAATTTTTTTATTCGCTGTCCTGTTCGGCAAAGATATAAAACCGTTCCAGCGTTTTAAGACTTTTTCAATGCCAATCCGGCGAAGTTTCAAGCCTATTAACGGGAGATTAGCTAAAAGTCCTAACATTCCCGCTACAGGTATTAAGCTCAAAAATTTTTCAGGTGCTACAACAAGTCCGGGCAAACCGCAGTGCATGAGCTCAAAATTATTTGTTCCGGGTGAAGTTAAAGCATAGTCGGCATTTTTCATTGCTATTCCTGCACCGCAGTGAACAGGCTCAAGCCCTGCCTTTCGCCATTTATTAAATTCGCTCTCAGGCATGAACTGCGAAAATAAAGTCCTTACGCGGATATTAGGAATTTTTTTCTTGAGATAAATATTTAATTCGCTTAGCCATTCAAGCGCGGCCTTACGAATAGCAGGACGGCTTCCGGGCAAAAACAAAACTCGCGGAGAATTTTCGAGTTTAGGCCAATCCCACTGCAAATCGCCCGAAGGAGTTAAATCCATAGTCAGACTATCTTTCACTAAATCGCCAATGACGCTGACGCCTTGAATATCATTAAAAATTTGCTCATCGTAAGCTACGAGTTGTTTAGCTTCTTTAATTTTTTTCGCTGCTCTGTATGAATAAATAGTCAAAGAAACTCCAGCTGATTTTGCCATTCGGAGACCAAAGGCAATATCGCCGCCTAATTGAATAATTGCATCTGTTTTTTCGAGCGTTATATCCTGCCAAGTCTGAGCTGCCCCGAAAGGCCCTTCTAATTTATCGACGCCCAAGAATGAAGCCGCCTCACGCTCATAGCCTGAAGAAAATTGACACGGCAAAAGCCATAATGAAATCGTGTGTCCGCGCTTTCTAAGCTCCGAAACGACAGGACGCACCCAGCCCCATAACTCGCCCGGTCCGTTCGTCAAAATAGTAACTTTCATTTTATAAATTCAACATCTCCATTAAGTTTTCAAATTTTAGACTTGCGAGTATTTTATAATATTATTCATGAGGCTGTTATGTTATTTGAAAAATGAATTTCTAATTTCAAAATTAAATTTATAAAAGTTTGCTAAGACGGAACGAAAAGAACTTTTTTGTAGTTGAAAATGTAGCTGAAAAAATAAAGAAGTCCCCGAAAAATTTTCCGAGAACTTTGCATAAAAATATTATATTAAAGTCAAAAAAATTTTTCAACGAGATTTAATTTATTTATTATTTATCACGATATTTCAGGGAGGAGCAGTGATTTACAATGAAAAAGTTAGAAAAAAGATTTCTTTCTGTTTTAGTTTTGTCTGTCATGTTTTGCGGCTTTCCGGGCTTGGCTTTTGCTTCGGACTGGACAAGTTATTTTCAAATCGGCTTGGACGAAATCGGCGGTTACGTTTCTGATTTTACAGATTTTTTTACAGGTGGCGACAAGAATGAAAACACGGCTGCAGTCTCTGACGAAATTTTACCGCCTCAAATTGTTGCAGGCTGGGATAATCTCACGGAAGATATAACAGACGCTTTGCGCCTCCGCGATAAAAATGAAAGTCTGCCTAAAAAAACTTGGATACCGTTCAAAGAAGACCAAGAAAGCAACGCTCAAAAAATTAATAAACTTCTTGACGCCGCTATGCAAATTTTAGTAAACGGTGAAGCCGGAGATTTACGAAAAGAGGCAGGACAGCTGCGCGAGGCTCTTTCAAAGCAACGAATGGAACTTGATAATCTTCGCAATAAAAGAATTAACGCTCCCGAAAGTTCTTACGCTTTCTGGACTTTGACGCGCGATAAAGCCGACAAAAAAATTTCAGAGCTTGAAAACGAAATTAAAAACGGCGAGGCTCGTCTGGGAAAAATTACCACCGATTTAACAAGTTCGTTAAAAACAATCGGGCTTGAACTTGACGAAGCTCAAACTGAAATTTTATTAAATTCCGTTACGGGCGATGACCTTCTTAAGAACGCTATAATTTTTGAAAACGTTAAAGCCGTTGTCGCTAAGTTAGAAAATCTTTCACAAAACGAGACGAATAGCCTCGAAATTACGAAACGTTATACGGGCATGTATTTAGTTTTGAATGATTTATTGATTTTGACCCAAGACGAGTTAATCAAAAAAATTGACGGCGAATATAAACCGAAATTAAATTTGATAATCTCCGAAGCTCAAGGTCTCCGCAAAGATGCTTTGTCGAAGAGCAACAATAACGCTTACACTCTCGAACAGAGAAAATCTTTTGCGGCTAACGCTAAATCAAACGAGATGACTATTCAAGTTGCGGGTCTTTACGGCGAGCTATTAAATTCTCAGCGTCTTGCGGCATTAGACAGCTTGAAGAGTTTGAAACTTAATAGGGATTTAGCTGAAAACACTTATAAAACCGTTAGAAGTTCAGGTGAATTAAAAGGCTTAATTCATTCGGGATTAAATTTATTTGACTCTATCGAGGGGCTTAAGATGCCTGAATTAAAAATTTTTGAGAACGATGTCATGAGACTTGAATTTGAAGAAATCAATCGACGCTTAAAAAAATAAAACTTAATCTTAATGCTGAGGCGTGAGGAGTTAGGAATTATTTTTTGTTCCTAATTCCCCGTTATTTTTTTGCCGAAATTCAAAGAAGACAATTAAAAAAGCAGGAGGCTAAAATTTTTCTATCATGAGGATTAACACAAACGCAAGCAACATAGAGAGAATGGCTTACAATGCTTTCACCGCGAATAATAAAGCGATCGAAGACACAGCGCGGGCTCTCTCAACAGGGCTTAGAGTTGCTCATGCTTCAGATGACGCTGCAGGTTTCGCGATGGGACTTAATATATCTGCTCAAGTTGCCGGAGTAGATAGAGCTATAAGAAACTCGCAGGACGGAATTTCCATGCTTCAGACCGCCGAAGGAGCTTTGAACCAAATTAACTCGATGCTCCAAAGAATGCGCGAACTTTCTGTTCAGGCCGCGAGCGATTCATTAACGACGCAGGACAGAGGTTATCTGCAGCAGGAACTTTCAGAGCTTCGCGACAGCATTGATAATATAGCTTCAAACACTACGTTTAATACTAAAAGGCTTTTAGACGGCAGTTCGTCAGCTATATGGTCTTCTGACGACTTGAAAACTTCTCTCACTGTCAGCGGCGCGGTAACTAAAATAGACCAGTTCAATCAAAAAAAAGACATCGGCGGCAACTATCGAATCGAAATTAATGCCAAGCCCGGCCAAGCTGAAATTCAAAAGACAGATATTTTCGACTTAGAAATTTCCGAAGAATATTTAACCGAAGAGACGGCTTCAAACGGCGAGACCGTTCGAGTAATGAGAACTCGGCAGCGAACGGCAACCTTGCGCGATATGCCGCAGTTCAAAGATAATTCAGGAGCTTTCATATTTGACGAGCCTCAAAAAATTAAAATCTCTCAAGGCGACGGCAAAAGTGCGGAAATAGTTTTATATGCTGAAGATACTTTATACGACGTCAGCAAAAAAATTAATGATGCTATCGCCGATGATTTAGGCCAAGCAAGTTATGTTGATAACCGCGAAAATTTCTGCTCAATCGCAGACGGCACACAGGGAACTTCGGAGGCTGTAAAAATTTCTGAAACTGTTTACAGTCAAGCATATTTAAGAGATATTGACGAAGACAGCGACACTTATGGGCAAATAATCCTAAACGATTTTGGAACTCCGCAAGAAATTAACGCGAGCGATTACGGAAATTACTCTAAAGAAGACTTAGAAAAATTATTATCTTTCCGCGATGAAGTTACGACTTCAAAGGCAACGCTTGTAATTCGTAGCGCAATAGCCGGGACTGACGGTCGATTGACTTTCACGTCTGAAAATAATGATTTAATCAACGCCCTTAATCTCAATACTCTTCAGAAGGCCGAAGATAATATTTTCTCAGTGTCTATTACAGATGCTCATACTGGAAAAGTTATAGTTGACCAGGTTGATGCTGACGGAAATAGAGTTGACGGTGTTATCAGCCCGAACATCAGCGTGAAATTCGATGCTATGGCTGGAGTTAGTGCGTCTTGGGACGATGATACGAAACGTTATATCTTGACAAGCGATTCAAAACCTTATCAAACTATAATTCATATTGATGATAGAAGTACGTCTTTTCAAATCGGACAAAATTTAGGCGAAGATATTTATATAAACATCGGCGACATGAGAGCTGAAGCTCTTGGCCTTAATCACGTTAATGTTTCGTCGAGAGAATTAGCTTCTAAATCAATAACGCTGCTTGACCAAGCTATTCATAAAGTCAGCTCACAGCGTTCTAAGATAGGTGCTTACCAAAACGAGCTTGAATATAACGCGAACAGTCTCACGCAAACTAGTTTGCATTTACAGGAATCCGAGAGCCGCTTAAAAGATGCCGACATGGCTAAGGAATACATGGAATTTGTAAAGCGTCAAATTCTCAATAGCACAGGAAGCTCAATGTTATCGCAAGCTAATCAAAATTCGCAGGCATTAATGAATATTTTAAGCGTATAGCGTATAAAGTTAACTATAAATTAGGAGAGAGGAGTTAGAAATTGAAAAATTTCTCACTCTTCATTTTCATTCAATATAGTTCCTCTGCTATTTTTATAAATTCTCTTGCATAATTTGAAAGATAATTTCCTTTTCTGAAAGCCGCGACAAAATCACTCGTAACTTTTGGATTTTCTTTTGATCCAAAGCTAAATGTTTCAATTTTAGGTTTAGGTAAATGCCAGCGTAAATGGGACTCAAAAATAAATGACACTCCCCAGCCCTGCTCAGTCAAAGAGATTACTGCGGGCATGTTGTTAGTTGTGATTGAGTTTTCGAGACTTATATTGTTTTTTTGAAGATAATAGCGAGAAATTTGTCCCGTCCTTTGTTCCGGCGATAATAAAATCAAACGTTCACCTTTAAGCGCAGAAAGGTCAATTCGTTTTTTTACTGCAAAATTTTTAACGTTATGATTTTTGCACGTACATATTAATAATTCTTCAGTTGCTAATTTTTCGTATTCAATATGCTGATTTAATTCATAGGGTTTGCTGTAAAAAGCTAAATCAATCTCTCCTTCAAGAAGTCTTTTATCAATCATTGCGCTTGTGCCTTCAAAAACATTTATTTTAACGTTCGGATATTTTTTATTAAACTCCGGCAACGTTTTAGGCAGCATATAAGTGCATCGCATGTTAGGTAGGCCGATATTCAAAACTCCTATATCGCGCTTAATGATGTCGGCTAATTCAGAGTCAAGGTTTGCTTTGCTTTCAAGAATATTTTTCGCATATTCAAGATAACGCTGGCCTGCGTAAGTCGGAACGTATTTTTTATCGGCACGTTTGAAAAGTTTTAAGCCTAAATCATTTTCAAGAGTGCTTAAAAATTTGCTTAAGTTCGGCTGAGTTATATATAACGCTTCGGAGGCCTTAGTGATGTTTTGATATTTTGCTATTGCTGCAACGTATGAAAGTTCTCGAAAATCCATTTTTTATTTAATCCTTTCCTTAAATTTACACTTGACGATTATGAAATAATAAAAATAAATTTCAAGAAAGGAAGTTTTATTAATGAAAAAAGATTTAGGTTCTTTGCCCGGAGTCTTTCCGATGCCTGTTTTAATGGTCGCGACTTACGGCGAAGATGGAAAAGTTGACGTCATGAACGTCGCATGGGGCAATATTTGCGGAATGGACAAAATCGCTCTTAATCTTGCTCCCGAACGCAAGACGCTGAAAAACATCCGCGCTAAAAAAGCCTTCACGGTGGCTCTTGCTGACGCTGCTCACGTTAAAGAAGCCGACTTCTTAGGCACTGCAAGCGGCAACGTAATGCAGGATAAATTTGAACGCACCGGCCTTCACGCCGTAAAAAGTTCAAAAGTTGACGCTCCTGTCATTGAGGAATTTCCTGTTACATTTGAATGCGAAGTCGCTGAAATTCGTGACTCTTTCGGTGAAGTTAAAGTTACCGGGACGATTGTTAATGTTGTTGCAGACGAAAAAGTTTTAGACGATAACGGCAAAATTAACGCAGGAAAATTAAACGCGATTATGTTCGATCAGTTCCAAAATTCTTATTACACAGTCGGCTCACAGCTTGCTCAGGCTTGGAAAGTCGGCAGCGAATTAATGAAAAAATAATAATTCTTTTCACTCCTAACTCCTCACTTCTTACATAACTATTCCTTCAAGTTATACTTTTCATAAAAAATATATATTTCACAATATAAATCTTCGATGATATTCTTTCATTAACAACAAAAAATTCCAGCAAAAAAATTTTAGAAATTCAATAAAAAATAAAATATGAAAAAGGAGAAATCAGGCTATGACTGTAAAATTGCCGGTAACTATTATGCGCGGCGGTACGAGCAAAGGCGTTTATATTCTCGAGGACGACATGCCAAAAGACAAAAACGAATGGGAGTCTTTATTGCTCAGGTTGATGGGAAGTCCTGACGCTAAACAGATTGACGGTCTCGGCGGTTCTTATTCAGTTACGAGCAAAGTCGCTATCATCAAAAAATCTGACAATCCCGAAGCCGATGTTGATTATACATTCGCTCAGGTTTCAGTTGATAAGCCTCTCGTAAGCTACAAAGGAAACTGCGGAAATATCTCGTCAGGTGTCGGACCTTTTGCGATTGAAAAAGGACTTGTGAAAGCTAAAGACGGCGTTACGAGTGTTAGAATTTTTAATACTAACACTCAAAAAATTATCGAAGCTGACGTCCAGACTCCCGGCGGCGAAGTTGCATATTCCGGCGATTTTGCCATAGCTGGTGTACCAGGTACAGCCTCACCCGTAAAATTAAAATTCGTGAAGCCTTCAGGTACTCTCGGCAAAGGACTTTTACCGACTGGAAACGTTGTTGACGTTCTTGAAGTTCCGGGCTTTGGCAAAGTCGAAGTCTCTATCGTTGACGCGGCTAACCCTTTAGTATTCGTTAAAGCTAAAGACATCGGCTTGATAGGCAAAGAACTTCCCGACGAACTCAACGCTAATCAAAAAATGCTTGATTTACTCGAAAAAATTCGCGGTCTTGCTGCCGTAAAACTTGGCCTCATTGAAGATTACACTCGTTCAGCTTGGGACACTCCGGGCATTCCTAAAATGACTTTTGTAGCCGAGCCTGAAGATTATAAAACTTCTGACGGAAAAGAAATTTCTAAAAATCAAATTGACTTACTCTCCCGCATGATGTCAATGCAGAAACCTCATCCGAGCTACGCAATGACAGGAGCGATGTGCACAGCAGCGGCAGCCGTAACACCGGGCTCAATCGTCAATCAAGTTTTAGCTCCGAACGCTGACACTCAATTTATAAGAATTGGACACCCGGCAGGAATTTTAGAATGCGGCGCGGATTTCAGACTTGAAAACGGAAATAACATTCCAGAAGTCGATGACACTTTCGGATTTAGAACTGCCAACTTATTAATGGAAGGCATCGCAACAATCAGATTATAAAAAAATAAAAAAATTTTAAGGAGGTCATAAAAATGTTACAGGAATATTTGCCGATAATTTCACTCGTTGTTCTTGCGGTTGTCGTAGCGATAGGTTTCATTAAGAAAATCAATTTAGGTTTCTTTGCTCTTGGCGCAGCTTTTGTTCTTGGCACAGTCGGCGGCATGAAGGCTTCACAGATTACAGCGGGCTTCAGCTCTTCAATGTTTGTTACGCTCGTCGGAGTTACTTTTATGTTCGGCATGGCTTCACAAAACGGAACGCTTGATTTATTTTCAAAGAAAGTTGTCGCTCTCGTCGGCAAACATACGGTATTAATTCCGATTTTGATGTTTTTGCTTTCAGCTTTTATATCAGCCATAGGGCCGGGACACATTGCGGCAGGAATTTTGATGACCACCTTCGCTATGTATCTTGCTTTTGAGATGAACATTAACCCTATGGCTACTTCATTATACGCTAAACTTGGAGCTAATGCGGGCTGTGCTTCAACGCTTTCATTAACGGGAATTTTAGCGGCTCAACTTTCAGGGCCTCTTGGATATTCAGGCTTCGGATTGCATTTATTTTTATCGACGCTGCTTTCAGGATTTATTTTTACTCTTGTAGTTTATATCCTTTACAAAGGTTATAAGGTCAAAGCTGATAACCCGTTGAAATGGTCAGAAATTCCGAAGTTCAACCGTGAACAGAGAATCACAATCGCAGTTATCATTATCGTAGTTATCTGTTGCATAGGCTTCAAATTAGATACAGGATTATTCGCCTTCTTGGCCGCGAGCGTCTTAATTCTCACCGGCTGCGCTGACGAAAAGAAAGCCATTAAGGGTATTCCTTGGGGAACGTTAGTGTTTATCTGCGGCGTCGGAGCATTAGTAAACGTCATTAATAAATTAGGCGGAATTACGTTAGTTTCAGATTATCTTAAAACTTTAATGAACGAAAACACAGCGACCCCCGTCATGGCAGCAACATCAGGAATTTTATCTTGGGTAAGTTCAACGACTGGAGTTGTTATGCCTGCGCTCTATCCGATAGCGGCGGAAGTTACAAAGACATTCTCAAGCGTCAGCTACGTTGAATTAATCTCAGCAATAACAGCAACATCATTCGCGGCGGCAATCAGCCCTCTTTCAACAGGCGGAGCAATCATAATGTCGTCATACTCAGCTTCAAAAGAAACAACAACCGAAGAAATGAACAACATGTTCAAAACTTTGTTCTTGCTTTCAGTCGCTAATGTTGCGATTAACGTTTTATTAGCTTGGCTCGGCGTGTTTAACTTAGGGCATCTGTTTTATTAACTTTTACTCCTAACTCCTCATTCCTAAATATTTTTCCAAAGGATTTTCAAAAATTCCACCGCGCTGTCTACCGTTAAAAATCTCACACTGAAAGCCGCCATCGATATTAATACGCACCATAAAACAAAATTTCTTTCGCCGCGACTCATCTCGCCGATTTTCTTTGACATATGGAAAACATGAACACCCACGCTGCGCTTCCATGGGAACAAAAAAGGAACTGTTCCGCACCAAGCGTCTTCAAGAATATGAAGCAGGCAACCCATCACCCAAAATCCAGCGCAAGCCCAAACGTCAAAGTGAGCGTTACGGCCGTCAACAAGTGCTGAAAGTCTCGGAACTATCCAGCCTGCTCTCTTGAAGCAGACATAAGCTAATGCTGCCCACGGAACGAACCAATGAGTCCAGCGTCTGTGCCAGCGGTTTCGTTTTCTTCCAAAAAATACATATTCTGAAGAATCCGGGAATGTTGAGCCAAAAAAGCTAAACAAAGCCGCTAATGGTGAGCCTGTTGCCCCTAAAATTAATGCTGTTGTTGAAAGTCTATGTCCTTTTCCTGTCATTTTATTTTTTTAATAAGCCTAAAAATTTTTATGAAAATTAAAATTGCTGTGTTCGATAATATCACGCCCGCTCCAGCCGGGATATTAAACACGAACGAAATCATTAATCCCGCAATGAATGCCATGAACGATACAATGCCTGAAATTATCACGAGCTTTTTGAAGCCCGAAGCTAAATTTTTTGCGATTACTGCAGGCAATATTATCACTCCTGATATTAAAAGCGTTCCTGTAATTCTCATGCCTGAAACTATAATTAAAGCCGTCAAAATCGAAATTATAAATTGATAAAGCGTCGTGTTAATGCCAAGCGAGCGCGCATAATCTTCATTATAAGTTATTAAGAAAAGTCTATTGTAAAAAATCACAAAAATAATCATCACTGTCAGCGAAAGAATTACGGAAAAAATTAAATCACCGTCGCTCACAGCTAAGACAGAGCCGAATAAATAAGAACTTGTGCTTGAAGTTCCGCCCGTTAATGAAGATATTGAAATTCCTAAAGCAAGAGCAAATGACGATGCTATAGCTATTGCAATGTCGCCCGCAGTCTTGAATTTTTGAGAAACGAACATTATTACAAACGAAGCAATTATCACTGACGGAGTTGCGATTACAAACGCTGGAATTTGCAAAGCTGAAGCTATTGAAAGACTTGCAAAGCCGATTTCTGAAAGTCCGTGCCCGATTAACGAATAATGCTTCAAGACTAAGATGACGCCCAAGACAGAAGCGCAGATTGATATTAAACTTCCTGCAATTAAAGCCCGAATTACAAAAGGATATGAAAAAATTTCTAAAATTTCGCTCATAGAATTTTTCCTTCCGATATTTTTATAACGCGGCTGTTTTTAATTCCTTCTAAATCTGAGTCATCGTGCGTTACCATGATGACAGCACAGCCTTTTGAAATTATTTTTTCTAAAACTCCGAACAAAATTTTATGACTTTCTATATCAAGTC
>JAFVEW010000277.1 GCA_017475805.1 Synergistaceae bacterium
ATATATGAAAACTCGAACAATAAAAGAATGTTTCGAGAAAGAGCAATCGCCTGACGGTGAAAAATGGAAGCCGATTCAGCGTGAAGGACAAATTTTAAGCGACACTGGCGAACTGAAAAAAAGCGTCCAATATGAATCAGACAGCAACGGCGTGATTATCGGCTCGAAGCTGAAATATTCGCGAATCCATCAATTCGGCGGAAAAATTAAAGTAACTCCTAAAATGAGAGCTTTTCTTCATTACAAAGGGATTCATTTAAGAAAAACCACAGAAAATATTACTATTCCCGCCCGGCCTTATCTGGGAGTTACGGCAAAAGATAGAAAGCACATAGTCCAGATGTTAAAAATTTATGTAAGTCGCCACAATTTAGGAGGCGGTTAAAATTTTCAAAAAAGCATATTCACTATTGCTTGAAATTTTAGAAGATGAACGGCTCAAAGAATACATTTCAAATTCTGTAGGAAAAAAATTAGCAGTTATCAACGCTGGAGCGCAGGTTACAACACCGTCAGCGACTATCACGTTAAACGGCGGCGAATGTACGAGAGCAAGCAATACGAAACAGGAAGTAAGTTATAAAATCTCGTTCGCTTTACCGTTTTTCGGTGCTAACGCTTATGATAAGTGCCTCGATTTTTTAGATTTTCTTATTCCTATATTTTTTGATTACAGGACAAGGACTGAATTTATTAAATCCGCAAGTCCTTCGTTAGTTGAACAGAACAACGACATTAAAACTTGGATTATTAATATTAACGTTATCGTGGAGGTGTTTGTGTAATGCCAAGAATAGCTGATGATATTCTAATCGGCGGCGGCCGTGTCTTTATCGGCACAGGCGAAAATCAAAAAGAGTTAGGCTGGCTTTCAGGCGAAATTAAAGGTGAAGAGCAAGCTAACACAAAAACAGTTAAAGAAAGTGAAGGCGGAACAGTTTTAACTATTTCGCTCGATAAAGAAGTTCATTTAACTTTTAATTTGCTTGAAGCGAATCTTGAAACTTTCCAACTTCTTAACCCGTCTTACGTCAAACTTGGAACTGACGCTGACGGCGAAGGATACGCGGCTGGCGTTTATCAAGGCGACACAACGTATCAAATTGAATTCTGGCATAAGAAACGCAGCGGCAAATATCGCTGCATAAGACTTTACAAAGGAAAAATTGCAGGAAACTTCACAATGCTGTTAGTCAATCAGGACAATGAAAACCCGATAGCTATTGATGTTACTGGTATTGCTGATGACACGAAGAGGACCGACAGAAACCTTTATGAAATTTTCGATACTTCCGATTTAACGAAAGTTCCGGGAGGCGGCTGGTAATGAAAGAATTTACAGAACGTGATGTCAGCGTGAAAATTCAAGACAAAGAATACAAAATCAGAGAACTTTCACTCGCTCAAAAAATAAAAATTGTTGGCGGAATTTCTGATTTTATTCGTGATATTGCAAAAAACGCTTTTTTTAAGAAGTCTGACAAAGGCGCGATAACTTTCAATTTTATTGATGAAATAAGCCTTGCAGATTTAAACATCGACAAAATTATAATGAATGCTCTTGATGTTTTGCCTGAACTTTTGGCTTTATCGATTCCAGAGTTCAAAGATTGGGAAAATTTGCCTGAATCTGAAACGAGAGAAGCACTAGTGAAAGTTTTAGAAATTAACGATTTCAAAGGCTTTATTATAAATTTTATCTTTTCGGCGGCAAAGATTATCCGTTAGCAGGAGCTATTGTCGCTTCACATATTGACCCTGAAAAAATATTAAATGAATATCCAGAAAGTTTTGCAAGACAGTTATTGAACGCTGCTTTAATGCCGCCTTTCTGGGTTAAACAAATTTTAACTTCAATAGGAGGTGAGAATATCAATGGCAGACGATAACGGCGTAAGAATACGAATAACAGGCGACAGCTCACAAGCTATCCGCAGCGTTGACGACCTTATGAAAGCACTCGAAAAATTAAGGCGCGAAAGGAATTCAGTTGCAGCAGACGCGGCGAAGCCTATGCAATTTAATTTATCAGAGCTCAAACTTCCGCAAAACTTAGGAAAAACTTTTGCACAAAGTTTCAGTCAAGGACTAAATCAAGTTTCAACGAGTTTAAATGATTTAGGAACACGGCTCTCAACAACGTTCGGCGGTGTTTTTCAGACAATAAAAAACGGTTTGCTAGCTATCGTTGGAACAAGCGGATTAATTGGAATGCAGCTGAAAAAATCATTTGCTATCGGCGGTGGCTTTGAGTCCACAATGACAAGTGTTCAGGTCGTTTCAGGTGCAACCGCACAAGAGTTTGAACAGCTTACAGCAAAAGCACGCGAAATGGGGGCAACATTACCAATAACTGCACAACAGGCAGGACAAGCAATGTTGATTATGGCTCAGCGTGGGTCTGATTTCGGAGATATTCTCGCCACTGTTGAAGATGTATCTAACCTTGCAATTTCACAGGGAACTGATATGGCAACTGCTGCAGAATTATTAGGCTCTACTATGACGCAGTTTTCAATCTCAACCGAAGAGGCGGGCAAGGTAGTTGATGTTTTCAATAATGCCTGTAACGATTCGCCTATAAATATGACAAGGCTTGTTGATGCTATGAAATATGTCGGCCCTGTTGCAGGTAGTATGGGAATAAAACTTGAAGAAGCAGTGGCGGCGTTAGAAGCATTGCACGCGTCAGGATTAACGGGCGAAATGGCTGGCACGGGGTTAAGGTCGATACTTCAAAAACTTGCTGCAAAAGCTCAAATAGCAGGCGTTGAAACCAAAAATCTTGATGGTTCTTTACGTTCATTAAGTGAAATTTTCGGCGAGCTTCAAACAAAAGGCTATTCAGTTGCACAGGCCACTAAAGATTTTGGTGCAAGAGGCGCGAATGCCGCATTAGGGCTTATGAAACTTTCAGGCTCTCTCGAAGAATACGAAACAAAGCTCAAACGTGTAGGAGCGACAAGCAACGCCGTTCAAGAAAAAATGAAGTCGTGGCCTAATGTCTGGAATGCCTTTCAATCTGCAACAGAAGAACTGCATATTGAAATTTTTGACCAGATTAAAAACAAGTCTAAGGATATTGTCTCCGTTTTCGCAAATTTAACACGAAAATTAAGCGAATGGGTCAAAGAAACTGGCATTGCTCAAAAGATTTTAAATTCTTTTTTACACGGATTAGGACTTGCGCTTCCTTCCGGCGATGATTTTTCTAAGTTTCTTGACAAGATTGACGTTAATGAAATTCTGATAGTAGCACGAAAAATCGGCGAAACTGTAAAAAATATCGGAGAAGGCATTGTAACTTTCTTTGAAAATGTAAAGACTCCGTTGTTATTTTTAATAAAAAATTTAGGAACATTCGCAACTGTTTCATTCTGGGGCTGGATTTTAGGAAGCGGAATGAAAATTGCCGGGATACTTCTTAGCATAGCTAGCAGTATCGGAGGATTAGCTGCTAAATTAGGATTATTGAAAGCGGCATCAGCTGGCGTGGCTTCGACTGGATTGCTAGCAATGCTTTTTAATCCGGTAGGTCTTGCAATAGCTGGAACTGCAGTAGCTGCTGGCGGTGCTGTATATATAGCTCACAGCTATAGGCAATCACAGCGAGAAGCAAGAAAACTTGAGGCTGAGAAGAAAAAAGCGGAAGCCGAAATGAAACGGGCTGACCAAGAAGTCAGGGCAACTATGGATTTCAAAACCGGCTTTGAAGAAATGCCCGAAGCATATAAAAAGTCGAGCGGTGAATTGAAATCTGAAATTCAAGAAGATATTTTTTATCTTCAAGAAAGTTTCAAAGACAAAATCGCGGATGTTTTTTCTGATATTAATATCGAAAAAATTAAGGAAAAATTTTCCGGCGATAATGTAAAAATAAATTTCGATAAT
>JAFVEW010000278.1 GCA_017475805.1 Synergistaceae bacterium
CAGCATAGCCTTTTTGTTCATAGTTTAGAAAAATTTGAAAATTCTCCAAAAGTCGGAGAGGCGTTAAAAATTTTTTATGCCTATGGGACTGAACGGGCGAAAGTTTTACCTTACGAAGAACGGAAGCACATAAGGAGCTTATAAGATGCAGGAGTTACCAATAGGAATACAGGATTTTGAAATGCTGAGAAGAGATAATCTTCTCTATGTGGATAAAACAGCACGTTTACTTGAGCTTATTAAGAACGGACGCAGATATTTTCTTTCCCGTCCGCGCCGTTTCGGCAAATCTTTAACTTTATCGACGCTTGAAGCTATGTTTAGCGGTCGAGTTGAATTGTTTAATGTGTTGTTTGCAGTAAGCTGGGTGCAAGAACGTTCTAAAAATCCTTTGCCAGTTTTGAGATTTGATATTTCTGCCTGTGAAACTGGGACTGTTTCTTTGTTTAAGCAGTCATTGAAGGAGATGCTTTCCCGTTTTGCAAGGCGTTTTAATGTTGATTTTCATAGTAAAACAATTAGCGGAATGTTTCAGGATTTGATCGAAGGAGTTTACAAATCAAAAGGTTATATAGTTTTATTGATAGATGAATATGATAAGCCGATTCTTGATAATATAGGCAATATCAAGAAAGCTGAAAAATTACGTTCTGAGTTGCGTTCTTTTTATTCTGTTTTGAAAAGTTTTGATTATTTTCGTTTTATCTTTCTGACTGGAATATCAAAATTCAGCAAAGTTGGAGTATTTTCAGTTTTGAACAATCTTCTTGACATATCTTTGAGCGGGCAATATGGTGATATAACAGGTTATACGCAGGAAGAACTTGAAGGCAATTTTGTTGAATGGATAGATTTAACTGCTTCTAAGATGGGAATGAGCCGTTCTGAAATTTTAGAACGCCTGAGAGATTATTATGATGGATTTTCATTTAATGGTGATACAAGGCTTTATAATCCTTTTTCAATTTTGAGTTTTTTTGCTATGGGGGAGTTTAATAATTATTGGTATGAGAGCGGATCGCCTTCTTTTATTGTGGAATGGATGAAGCGACATAAAATTCAAGAGCCAGAGGATTATCGTCATAAGGTTGTTATGAATAATTTTGTTAATTCGGAGGAAATAGAACGCGCTGATCCTTCTTCGTTCCTTTTTCAGAGTGGTTATTTAACGATTGAAAAGAAACAAGATAGATTATTGACTCTTGATTATCCCAATCGTGAAGTTCTTGATTCTATTTCGACCATGTACTTAAAACTTGTTTATAAGGTTGAAGGTTACGCTATGCTTGGGAATGAAATTTGGAAGGCTCTTAGGGAGGGCGATATATCCGAAGTAGTAAATCTCTATAATGTCGCTCTTGGTGGAATAGCCTATGATGATTACTCAAAAAATCGTAACGAATTTTGGTATCGTTCAATGCTTGTTATGTTGCTTCGTGGAGCTGGAATAATATCTTACAGTGAGCCACATACTTCATTGGGACGTGCTGATGTCGTAATTAACTTTCAAGATAAAATTATAGTCCTCGAATTTAAGTTTGCTAAGCATAATTCAGATGTTGAAAAAATGAAACGTGAGGGAGAACAGCAAATTCAAGAACGACATTATGCACAGAGTTACGCAAAATCTAATCGTGAAATTATAACTGCTGTGATTGTAGCTGATGGAGAGAAACGGCAAGTTGTACTATAATTTTTTATATAAGTATTTAGATAATATGTAATATATTGACCTTTATCAGCCTTCAAGAATGAACAGCTCCATTCCGATTCAGGATATAATGGAATTTCTTTGTTGAGTTCGGGACGATCATTTTTCGAGCCACTGAAAACGTCCGAGAAAATTTTTTCTGTCCCTACATCTTTGAGGGAATGAATTTGAGCTTTAATTCCATTTTTGTATTAAAGGACATAATTATTTTTTTCAAGCTGGCTTTATTTTCCGGCATTGAGCTCAGAAAAAACGATTTTCGATTAATGCACATTTTAAAGCTGAAATGGAATAAGAGAATTTTCGTCCCGAGCCTGATAATTTGTGCTTACACGGGCGTAAACAAAAAAATCGCCTCCTAATGAACCCGAGATATGAACCAGCGTAGCCCTATGATTTTACTGCATTAACAACACTGGTTCATATCCGCTCACTTTTGAGGACGGGAAAATCACGTAAAGTCCTTTTGAAAATAGACCTGTCCACTAACTCCAAAAAACGTTGAAAATATCAAGATGAAATCTCGAAAATTTGAGGCTTTAATCTGAATTAGCGGACAAGTCTATAGCGTTTATCGAAAATATGAATAATGAGATATAATAAAAAATTATGAAAGCATATAGTGATGATTTAAGAGAAAAAGTACTGAAGGCATTGCAAAGTGGGCAGCCAGCAAAAGAAGTAGCACCGCGTTTTGACGTTGGCATAAGTTGGGTTTATAAAATAAGAAAACGTTTTTGCGATACTGGCAGTTATAAAG
>JAFVEW010000024.1 GCA_017475805.1 Synergistaceae bacterium
CTTGAATATTGCGGCTTGCTTGAGCGTCTTCCGGGACAGCATGTCAGAGTTGTTAATCTTGACGACGAAAGCATAAAAAATATTTTTCATGATATGGCCGCGCTGACTACTGAAATAATTAAAAATCTTGACGCTGAAAGTTTACGCGAGCTTTTTTTGAATGAAAATCAAATTGAGTTTCATAGAACTTTGCGAGAAAAAACTAAAGCGGCACTTAGAAAAAAATTTTTAGAAATCATCACGGAAATATATTTACCGTTCGTACTGAAATATTCAGAGAATGTAAACGGAATAAACGAGGCTTTCAAGAAATTTTTAGCAAATAATTCAGCCTACGAGGCTTACTGCGAGGCACTTGCTTTTGAGCTTATCGAAATTAGAAAACGAAAGAGAGATAAAGATTAAAAAATGTTAAACGTAAGACCAGTGAAATTATTACCAGTCCGCGAACAGGCTGCTGCATCTTTGCGCGAAGCTATCATTACTCAAAATATTAAACAGGGCGAAACTCTCGCTATCGAAACTACAGCTAAAGCTCTTGGAATTTCAGCAACGCCGGTAAGAGAAGCTTTCCAAATTTTAGCGCGGGACGGCTTAATCGAACTTGCTCAAAATCGCGGAGCAGTCGTAATCGGAATGAACAAGAAAAACATCACCGAACATTTCTCAATTAGAGCTGCCCTCGAAGCTGAAGCCTGCCGTCTTGCATGTGAAAATAAAGCAGACTTGGCCGAGATTGCGCACTGCGTGAATAATTCATTAAATGCAAATTCAGAAAATTATTCTGATTATAATCAGTCATTTCATTATCACATTTGGCTTGCATCAGGAAACTCAAAATTAGTTAATATGCTGTCTGAACTTTGGAACGGTCTTTCGATCGGACAAAGCACTACTAAAAGTCAATACGCGAAAAAATCTCAAGCTGAACACGAAGAAATTTTTGAAAAACTTAAAGTTTATGACACCGAAGGCGCGGCTTTAGCCATGCGTCATCATATCATAAGAAGTATGAACGATATTTTAACTCGTTACGAATGATTTTATAATTTTTCTCGCTTTAAGCTGCTCAAGTTCGCGGGTTAAATTTTCGAAAAAATTTTCCGGTACGTCAGCTTTTACGTTGACGTTCTTGCCATATTCCCATGAAAAATTTATAGCGTTGTAAGTTTCTAAAAGTTTCGTGATAGCTCCCATAGAGTTATATTCGAGCGAAATGTTAATTGAAAATGTTTTAATTTTTTCGATTCGTCCTGCAAGTTCGAGAGCTTTAGCCGCAACTCCTCCGTAGGCGTCAATGAGGCCGCGAACTCCTAATTTGACTCCGCCGAAATATCGCGTAACGATTACCATGACATTCACAAGTTCTGAATGTTTAATTGTGTTCAAAATAGGCTTGCCCGCAGTGCCTGAAGGTTCGCCGTCGTCTGAAGAATATTCAACGCCGTTAATAATATAAGCCCTGCAATTATGAGTAGCATCGCGATGTTTAGCAATAACACGCGCTAAAAAATCACGAGCTTCTTTCTCGTTATTGCAAGGCTCAAGCTCTGCGATAAAAATCGAGCGTTTAATTTTTTCCTCGTAACTTACTGCCTTTGCCGGAATAAAAAATATTTCTTCCACTTAAAATTTCCTACTTGCTTTCTTTCTCCCACTCTTCTTTGATTTTTCTGTAAGAATTTTCGATAGCATCAGACAAAACTCGAGTATCTCCAAGCACAGGCATAAAATTATTATCGCCGTTCCATCGCGGCACTATGTGTCTATGAAGATGTCCTGCAACGCCTGCACCTGCAGTTTCGCCTAAATTAATTCCCATATTGAAGCCTGCAGGGTTCATGACTTTTTTTAACACTCGAATCGCCTTTGATGTCAAAGCGTGCATTTCGAGGGCTTCTTCGTCCGTAAGACTTTCGTAAACGTTAGTATGTCTATACGGTATCACCATTAAGTGTCCGGGATTATAAGGATATAAATTCATAATTACGAAACAAGTTTTGCCGCGATGAACTATGAAATGTTTTTCATCATCGTTTTCAGCTGGAAAATCGCAGAAGACACAACCGCCCTCATGTTTAGGGGCTTCGATGTAACTCATTCGCCACGATGCGTAAAGCTGCTGCATTTTATTTGGTCTCCTTTGTGAATTAAAATTTATATGAACAAACAAAAAACAGGAGCGTCAAAAAATAAATTTCAACAACTCCTGTTTTTTATAAATTCTTAAAATATCGGTGCAAGCACTAAGGC
>JAFVEW010000279.1 GCA_017475805.1 Synergistaceae bacterium
ATGGTGCCCGAGAGAGGACTCGAACCTCCACGAACTTGCGCTCACTAGAACCTGAATCTAGCGCGTCTACCAATTCCGCCACCCGGGCGTTATCGTTTTCTTAACGCTTTTAACGCTGAAATATTTTAGCAATATATAGATTTTTTTCAAGCCTCGAAAAATTTTTAGCAGGTGTTATAATAATCTTTAATTTTTTAGAAAACGAATTGCAACTCTCGAAGGAAAAAGAAAATTTTTCAACTACATTTTCAACTACAAAAATCTCAAATTTTTATTTTAATCATCAATGCTTATGGATTTAATTTTGAAATTAGAATTTCAGTTTTAGAGTCGCGTTATAATTTTTCAAATTTAATTTTAATTTTTAGGAGAGTTAATTAAAATTTTCATGAAAAAATTTTTGACTTTAATCGCGATAATTTTGATTTTTATTTTTACGCCCGCAATTTCCTTTTCACTTTCGTTTTCAATAGCTAATGAAAATTCTATCTCTGCGGCTGAACGTGAGGCTTTTGCCTTAAGAGTTGAACTTAATCGTCTTGGAAGCTCCGGCGATCCTTTTGAAAAAGAAGCTATCTTGCGAAAAATTATTGACCGCAGCAAAGGCACTGAAGAAGCTGTCGCGGCCTACTGGGATTTATCTGATTTATATTTAGACGCCTTCCCTGAAGAAATGCGCCAAGAAGCAAGAGAAATGTTAGAGCTTTGTTTGAAAAATTATCCGTCTTCCCCGAGAGTTACGATGATTAAATGCAAACTTATTGACCTTTACGACGCAGGCGACCCAAGACGTGCAGAACTCCTTAAGGAACTTAAAAGCGACAAATCACTCCCGAATATATTAAAAGCGTCGCTGAAATAAAAATTTCATAAATTACATATAATTCAATGCGTATTTAATGAGAATGTAGTATAATTAATTTTACTTAAAATTATCTCATTAAAAAATGAAAAGTGAAGTGAACGTATTGATGTCGAAAAAATTATATTTTCTAATATCGTTGATTTTTATAATTTTGCTTTGCTGTCCGCCGCCGTCGGAAATGGAAGCGGCATCTAAATATAAATCTAAAACTAAAATACAGCCTAAGCAAGAAATATATCAGCCTGCTACCTTGAAAGACGTAAATTCTTATCAGTTAGGAACGAACGAATTTATTTTGAAACTTTCAGGGCGCGATATTCCTAACCCGAGACTCGAAAGCGACGGAAATTATTTAACGATAATAATCCCTGATACAAAGGCATCGAACGTAAAGAAAATTAATCTGCTGATGTCAGAGTTTCATCAGGAAGTCCCTGCTATTATTAATTTTAATATTCAAAATATATCTGAAGATTTAGAATGGCGGACTGAAATTGATTTAGAAACAAGCCTTAACATAGAAAATAAATCAATAACGCGAAGTTTTGACGGTCTATCCGTACGCGTCAAATTAAAACAAGATGATAATAATTTCGTAAAGTTTATACCGACTCAAAAAGTTCCGAACTCGCCGGAGGCTTTTTTGCCGTTCAGAATGTCTCATAAAATTAACACTGAATTTCGCGACGCTGAACTTAGAGACGTTTTTAGATTAATAATGGAAGACTCAGGAAAGAACGTTATTATAGATAATTCATTTCCTAAAGATGTTGTCATAAGTTTGACTCTTGTCGATATTAAGGCCGAAGAAATTTTGAATTATTTAATGAATCAATACGACCTCGCCTGCACGATTGCCGGAAATAATACGATAGCTTTCGGAACTCGCGAGGCACTCTATAAACTTTCAGGCAAAAAAGAAATTAAATCCTTCAAAATTGCTTATGCTGATTTAGCTTCAGTCGTTACGATGTTAAAAAATTTAGCGGCCGTAACTGACTCAGAAATTACTCAGGACGAACGAATGAGAACTATTCATGTAAATACCAATC
>JAFVEW010000280.1 GCA_017475805.1 Synergistaceae bacterium
ATAAACCTTTCTCCTTTTCATAAGTGTTTTTCAAGTTAAATTATTGTTACATACGCCGGGTCTTTTTGAGCTGTCCTGTGATACTTTATATCAGGCATACCTAAAAGCATGATGTAATTCAAAGAATATCCGTCAGGGATTTGCAGGATTTTTTGAATTTCGGGAATTTCTCTTGCAACAGACACTGCTGCGTCAACCCACAAAGTTCCCAGACCTAAACTCTGAGCGTACAAATCCAAATATGACAAAGCGATTATGGGGTCAGCGTTCTCACAGCCGGGCACAGCCTTAGAATTATCCACCGAAACCGCTATCATCGAAGGCGCACCGCGATAAACAAAATCCATTCCCTTGTCATAATATCCCTTAAGAATTTTTGCTGTCGGAGTATCAAGAGATTTAATTTTTTCTCGAGTGAGTTCAACAATCTCACGCATTTTTTCAAGGCTTCCGACAATGCTGAAATGAAGAGTTGCGATGTTGCCTCCCGTCGGAGGATACGCAAGCATTTCAGTAAGTTTTGAAATTATCTCTGACGGAATATTTTCGGATTTGTAATGACGGACACTCCTGCGCGATTTTATTAAAGCCAGTAATTCATCGCTGCTGCCATAATTGACAGGCTCGGAATTTTCGGATTTTTTATCACCGAACGACAACGCTCCGTCAGGACACACAGCCATGCAATGCTGGCAGGCTACGCACATGTTTTCACCGCCGTCAACGTACTCGGGAATTTTTTCGGCATTAAATTTTATACAGCCGACAATGCAGTCCATTATGCACATTCCGCAATGAATACATTTATTTTTATCGATTGTGATACCTTTCTTCATGTTAATGCTCCCAATGAAAATAACAGACTTGCCCGACTTAACGGACAGGTCTGTTGATTAATTTATAACGGAAGTTCTTTCTTTTCTCCCGCCATTGTCGAACAGACTGCTTTGCCTTCGTCAAGATAAAAGACTTCGAGCTTTCCGTCGCCGACAGAATAAGATTTCGCAAGAGCAGGCATGACCTCAAGAACTTTTTTCTGAGTTTCGGGAGTTGTCGCGAATTTCACAGTTCCGCAAATTCTCAGCGTGTTATAGTCCTTATCGGTTGCAGTAATTTCGACTTTGGGATTCGCCGCAAGCTGTTTGCAAAGTGCCATAGTGTTGTCCGTCATGAAAGCCAATTTTCCTCCGCAGTCCATTATGAAGCCCATAGGACGCACATGAGGCTGACCCCCCTCTGCCGTGGCGAGATAAAAAACGCCGGCTTTCTGCAAGAAATCTAATGCTTCTTTCATTGAAAGTTCACTCTCCTTAAATTTTGAATGTTAAAATTTTAGAATTATTTTATTATTAAGGCAATAACTAAGTTTTTTCGTACCATAAATAAAATTAACAGGAGAAATTTTTTCATGTCTGAAAACGAAGCCGTATGTCCGTTAAAATTTTTATCAAGAATTTTCGGGGGCAAATGGAAGATGTCAATAATCTGCATTCTGGCAGGGCAAAATTCACAGCGTTACAGCGTCATCAAACGCAGGCTCGGGACGATAACTGATACGATGCTTGCCCAGTCGCTCCGTGAACTTGAAGATGACGGAATGATAAGCAGGACGGAATATGAAGAAAAGATTTTGCGCGTCGAATATTCTTTGACTGAACGCGGAAAAAGGGCTCTGCCTATGCTCACGGCGGCAGCTGAATGGGCGGTTAAGGAAATGGGATTTGAAAATTTGAACGCTTACTGCTCCGAATGTATGGCATTATAAAAAAAATACAGGTTATAATAAAAACAAAATTTAACACGGAGGATTTTAAGACTTGTCTCTCAGAAAAGGCCTTATAATTTTCATACTCCTTGCTTTCGGAGTGAACGCCGTAATAATTTTTAGGAGCGTTGACAATGACACCGTGCGCTCCCTGATGACGGCTGATAAATTCAAACTTGTGCTTGCCCTTTTTGTGGTGTTCGCGGCGTGGGTATTCGATGCCGGAAGGTTCTGCGCCCTTGCA
>JAFVEW010000281.1 GCA_017475805.1 Synergistaceae bacterium
GCCGCCGTCAGGAGGATTTTGGCCGCCGGGCTGACTGCCGTTACCTGTGCTGCCGCTGTTTTCACCTACATCAAAAACTTCATAAACAGCCTGAGTCATATAAATTCCGCAATCAGAATCAAGGAGTCCTTCAGCCTGCGCGTCAAGATTTTCATAGCTCGGTTTTGAGTTTACTCTTGCAGCAGAAACAATAAGACTGTCCGCGCCGGTGAAAATAATGTAGCCGTTCGAGTCGATCCCATCGCCGCTTGTCGATGTTACTGTTAAACTTCCTCCATCCATATGGAAAACTGAAACGTTATCATCATTGACGTTAATTCCGTCGTCGCTGGCCGTAACTGTTATGTCGCCATTAGCGATGTACATGTGTTCTTCGGAATCAAGACCCTCATATGAAGAATTAATAACGAGTGTACCGTCTGTAGTGTCATCCTCGTTGTCAATGACCATAGACATTCTTGAATGAAGAGTGCCGTCTAATTTATACATTTTACTTTGAGCCTTGACAAACTGACCTATTAAAGACGAGTCCGTATAATCATCATTAAGCTCAGCTTTATTTAATCTCGCAAGATTCGTTCCCGTGAGAGTGTTCTCCATGTCTTTCCCCAAGATAATAGTAGCACCCACAACTGCCTCGCCGTTATTAATAGCAGCAATAGCAGATCCAACGTCCATTGAAGCAGCTTTTACACCATCTTTGTCATCATAATTATTACCGTTATAGTTCCCTGCATATTCATAAACATTTTTGAAGACTAAGGCCGGAGCTACAGTGCAGGTTACGTCTAGGCTATCTAAAATCAAAACTACTCTAGCTTCAGAGTCCTTTTTTGTTTTTGTCCCTGACGTTATTGAGCCATCGGGAATGTCTACCCAAATTTGACCGTTCCATGTTCCCGAAAGAGCGTAAGTTCCAGGCTTTGTAATATGAAGCACAGGATTGTTATAAGCATCCGAAGCCGAGTGAGTCATTGTTGAAATACTCGAGCTGCTCTCTTTAGGAAGAGCCGCTAAGATATATTTATTTTCTTTGTCAACGTCTGGATGTTCGGTGCTGTAATAAACTACATAACATTCATCTTGCCCCGTCTGTTCTTTTGGGGCTGTAACGTTAGTAGAGAAATTAAGGGTATTAGGAATGTAGCGGATATCATGCGCGATATAAACTCCATATTCATCTTCATCTATACCCATAGCTTCCTGAACGTCTTGCTCGTCGTCGTAAGTATCACCATTATATATCCAATATTCTCCGGCCTCCGGCGTTACGTTCCAAACACAATCATAAACAGGTATAGAATTATCATCTAAATTCACTGATGAAGTACTGACTGGTGAAAGAACGATTTTCGTAACTTCTCCGAAATCGCCCCTTGTCTCTGTCGTAATAGTTAAATCTGTAGGCGTTTTGCTATCGTAGCCACCGTCGCCGCCTTGATATGAGCCGCCGCCACCAGAGTTGCTATTTCCGTATTGTCTCGGAGTGTGGCTCATACAGCCTGACAAAGAAAACACAAGAATAGCTAAAATTAAAAAATAAATTAAATTTGAAAACTTTTTCATGAAATTTTGCCCCTTGTTTACGAAGATTTTTACAAATTTTAACATGATTTTTTATCGCTGAGTTATAATAAATTTTGAATCAGGGGAGCTTTAATGCTGAGAGGATTTTTAATCGACCCTTTGAACTTGATACGGGTAATTCCGCCGCAAGGAGCTTTAATCTTTAATATTAAATTCCTCTGAAATTTTTTATGGAGGTTTCAATCATGTCTTCCAAACGTAATAATATTATCGTAATGGTCGAAGGCGCGCTCTGCATAGCACTTGCAATCGTGCTTTCAAAAATTAATTTGTTCACAATGCCTCAGGGCGGCTCTGTAGATTTTGAGCTTGTTCCATTGATGATTTTCGCTTATCGTCGAGGCATCAAAAAAGGAATTCTCGCCGGTGCTTTATTCGGAATATTATTAATCTTGCTCGGCGGCTATGTCTTAAATATTTTTCAGGCGATTTTAGATTATCCTTTGGCTTTCGCCTGCGCTGGACTTGTCGCAGTAAGTCCAAAAATTTTAGGATTTTTGTTAGCAGCTTGCGGTCAGATTTCCTGCAGTATCATCAGCGGTGCTTACTTTTTTGGACAATATGCCCCCGAAGGCCAAAATCCTTGGATTTATTCGTTCTTTTATAACGTTCCTGTCTTAGGCGTTAAATATTTAGTCTCGTTCATCGCCGCGTTAATCTTGTGGCAAGGACTTGAAAAAAGTTTACCAGCACGCTAAATGAAAGCTATTTTAATCTCCGGAGCTTCAAGCAGTTCAGGAAAAACTTTAATATCCTGCGGCCTGTTGAGAGCGTTTTCAAAACGAGTCTTGAAAGTCTGCGCTTATAAAACTGGCCCGGACTATATCGACCCTGAATATTTGAGGCGTGCAGGCCGTTGCGAGGCTTATAATCTCGATACTTGGCTGATGAACGAAGAAAAGGTCAAAGAACTTTTTTTTAAGACATCAAACGACAAAGACATTGCAATAATCGAAGGCTCAATGGGACTTTATGACGGCGGCGAAAATAGCACGGCGGCAATCGCTAAACTATTAAAAATTCCTGTGGTGCTCGTGATTAACGCAAAATCTTTAGGCGAGAGCGCGGCGGCAATGGCCTTAGGCTTTAAGAATTTTGACAGCGAAATTAAAATCGCAGGAGTGATTTTGAACTGCGTAGGCTCGGAAAATCACACGGAAATTATTTCAGAAGCATTAGAAAAAGTTGACATAAAACTTTTGGGAGCTTTGCCGCGCAATGAAAAATTAAAAATCCCTGAGCGTCATTTAGGGCTGCTTCCTGTATTTGAGAATAAATTTGATTTCGACATGCCAGCCGATTTAGTCGAAAAAAATTTGAACTTGGACGAGTTATTAAAAATTTCTGATTATTCATTACCGTTAGTTTTTTCTACCTCCTACTTCCTAACTCCTAATTCCTACTTAAAAATAGCTGTTGCTAACGACGAGGCTTTTTCATTTTATTATCCTGAAAGTTTAGAAACTTTAAGAGAACTCGGCGCACAGATAATTTTTTTCAGCCCTTTGCACGATAAAGTTTTGCCCGAAACTGACGCTTATATTTTCGGCGGAGGATTTCCTGAAATTTTTGCAGGTGAACTTTCAGAAAATTTTTCGATGTTAGAGAGCGTTAAAAAACTTGTAAAACAAAAAAGTAAAACAAAAATCTTAGCTGAGTGCGGCGGCTTGATGTATCTTTGCAAAAGTCTTGAAAACTTAGAAGGCAAAAAATTCAAAATGGCCGGGCTTTTGCCTTTTAATTCTTTTATGACAAAAAAAAACGTGATAGGCTACATGAAAGCGAGAGCCTTACGCGAAAATTTAATTTGCGAAAAAAATTCTTTAATTCGTGGCCATGAATTTCATTATTCGAGAATAGAGCCAGATTTTGATTTTTACAGCGATAACTGCGCCTTTGAACTCACTCGACGCAGAACAAGTGAAAAAAACTGCCAGTCGGGCTCCGACTTTGGCGGTTATGCGGACGAAAATATTTTAGCGTCATATCTTCATATAAATTTCTTCGGAAATATAAATTTAGCTGAAAAATTTTTAGCATAAAATGTAAACTTTATTTTTGTAATTTTAAGTTGACAATAAATTAAACGCCGTTAAAATACTCACGAAAAAAAATTTATTCGAGCGGAGTGTTTTAATTCGTTGTCTAAAAATCGAAAGAAAATCAAAAATATTACTTTATGTTCGTTATTTGCTGCATTAATTGCGGTAGGAGCGTTCATAAAAATTCCTGTTCCTGTTGTTCCTTTTACGCTTCAATTTTTATTTACGACTTTGGCCGGTTTATTGCTTGGCTCAAAGTTAGGATTTTTAGCTGTGATGTCATATATCGCTGTCGGACTTGCTGGAATTCCTGTTTTTGCTGCGGGCGGCGGAATAAATTATATTTTGCAGCCGAGTTTCGGATATTTAATCGGCTTTGCTCTTGGGGCTTTCGTAACGGGGAAAATCGTTGAGAGTTTCAAAAAAATATCGTTAAAAATCTTAATCGCTGCTAACTTTGCTGGCTTGTTGGTGGTCTATGCGCTCGGAATGATTTATTACGCTTTAATCAGCAATTTCTATTTAGGAACTCCTATAGGTCTTTGGCCATTATTTTTATATTGTTTTATTTTAGCGGTCCCGGGAGATATTGCGTTGTGCTTTATGAGCGCGTCTCTCGGAAAATTTTTAATTCCGATTTTGAGGGAGATGTAAAAATTGAATTACTCTGAAATTTTATGCGAGAAAGTTTTGAATGATTACGAAATTACCCGAGAAGAAGCATTGAATTTATATTCACAGCCTCTTGAAGAGTTAGCTGCGTGTGCTAATGAAATACGAAAAAAATTTTGCGCTGAAAAATTTGACATTTGCACGATTATCAATGCTCGAAGCGGAAAATGCTCTGAAAATTGCAAATTTTGCGCCCAGTCTGCTCACTATAAAACAGGCGTTGAAGAATATTCGTTATTGTCATCGGAAGAAATTGCGCGAAAAGCAAAACTCGATTACGCTGAAGGCGCGGCTCATTATGGCATTGTTACTTCTGGACGAACTCTCAATGATGAGGACGTTGAAAAAGTTTGCGAGGCCGTCAGAAAAATTAAAGCTGAAACAGGAATTGCCGTCTGTGCGTCGCTTGGCCTTTTGAATGAAAATCAATATAAAAAATTAAAAAAAGCCGGGCTTGTTCGAGTTCATAATAATTTAGAAACTTCGGAAAATTATTTTCCAACAGTCTGCACTACTCACAAATTTTCAGATAAAGTCAAAGCTATAAAAGCAGCTCAAAGCGCGGGGCTTGAAGTTTGCAGCGGCGGAATTATAGGCATCGGCGAGAGTATTGAAGATCGAATCGATATGGCGTTGTCATTGAGAGATTTGAAAATCGATAGCGTTCCTGTGAATATGCTAAATCCGATTAAAGGCACTCCGCTTGAAGCAAACGAAAAATTAACTTCTGACGATTTAAGACGGACTATAGCCGTTTACAGATTTATTTTGCCGCGAGCGTATATCAGGGTCGCTGGCGGGCGTGGACTTTTGAACGACAAAGGCAAAGGCTGCTTTTTATCCGGCGCGAACGCTTCAATTTCGGGCGACATGCTAACTACTGCAGGCATCAGCATAAAAACAGATATAGAAATGTTAGAAGGCTTAGGCTTCAAAGTTCAATACTGCAATGATTAAGAAAAATATTTTTATCACCGGCACAGGTACTGACGTTGGGAAAACTTTTGTCGCAGGTTTAATCTTAAAAAATTTAATTAATTCAGGCGTTAATGCCGCGTATTTCAAAGCAGCAATGAGCGGAAATTCTCGCGACGAAAATAAAAATTTAATTCCCGGCGACGCTCTCTACGTCAAAAAAATTTCGGGAAGTTCGCAAGATTTAGAGTCAATGTGTCCGTATGTTTATGAACGTGCTTATTCACCGCACTTGGCCGCGCAAATTGAAGGGAATCCCGTTGAATTAGATTTAGTCGTGAAAAAATTTCATGAGCTTAAACAAAAATATGATTGCGTAATCGTTGAAGGCTCAGGCGGAATTTTATGTCCGATAAGATTTGATAACGAGAAAAAAATTTGGCTCAAGGATATTATAAAAACTCTTGATTTAAGCTGTATTCTTGTTGCTGATGCCGGGCTTGGAACTATTAACGCCGTCGGGCTTACTGTTGAATACATGAAAGCAAATAAAATTTCTCTTGACGGAATTATTTTCAATCATTTTGAAGAAAAAAATATTTTGCACGAAGATAATTTGAAAATGTGCGAACTTTTCACGAGCTCAAAAATTTTAGCGTGCATTCATTAAAACGACAAGGAGATAAAATAAAATGATCTGGTATCCATACACTCAAATGAAAAACATGAAAGCTCCTTATAAAATCATTGATGCTGAAGGAGTTTATTTATACACGGAAGAAAAAAAATTAATTGATTCGATTTCTTCATGGTGGAGCGTCATTCACGGCTATAAAAATCCTGAACTTAACGAGGCAATAATCTCACAAGTTGAAAATTTTTCTCATGTAATGCTTGGCGGCTTGACTCACGAGCCTGTTGAAAAACTCTCAGCTAAATTAGCTGAATGGCTGCCCGGTGATTTAGATTACTGCTTCTTTTCAGACTCAGGGAGCGTCGCTGTAGAAGTTGCTTTGAAAATGGCTCTGCAATTTTTTATAAATCACGGCGAAAATCAGCGCGTTATGACTTTAGCTCTCGAACATGCTTATCACGGCGACACTTTCAAAACTATGGAAGTCGGCAATGATGAAGACTATCATTTTATATTGAAAGCTATAGGCAAAAATCAAAATATAATTCACATTCCTGCTGAAATTGAAGCTCTCGAAAAAGTCTTTGAGAAATATCACGATAAATTAAATTCTTTCATAGTTGAACCTTTATTACAATGCGCAGGAGGTTTTCATATTCATAGCGTCGAATTTTTAAGGAAGGCTCGTGAACTTTGTGATAAATATAACGTGATTTTAATTTTCGATGAAGTAGCTACGGGCTTCGGAAGGACAGGAAATAGATTTGTTGCTGACCTCGTTCAACCTGATATTTTAATTTTAGGGAAAGCTCTCACCGGAGGTTATATTGGCCACGCTGTAACAGTAGCAAATAAAAAAGTTTTCGACGGTTTTTATGACGATGATCCTGAACACGCTTTAATGCACGGACCGACTTTCATGGGCAACGCATTAACCTGTTCTGTAGCTTTGAAGTCGATAGAAATTTTTGAACGCGATGATTATCTTTCAAAAATCAAAAATATCGAACGCATTGCAAAACAAGAATTTCAAAATTTTTCGTCAAGCTGCGTAAAAGAAATAAGGATTTTAGGTGCCTGTATCTGTATCGAATGTACTGACGCGAAATTTACAAAAGGTTTCCAAGAATTTGCTTATGAACACGGAGTTTTTAATCGGCCATTCTTAAAATATATTTACGCTATGCCACCGTATATTATAAAAGAAGAAGAATTAATAAAAATTTTTGACGTCATGAAGGCGTGGCTGACGAGATAAATCTTGCAATTTCACGAAAATAATCTAAAATTTGCGCCGATTTTTATAATGAAGGGAAGAATGTTTCATTGTGCAAGAGACCAGGTCTTTTACTTTCGATTATTGTGCTTTGTATTAGCGCGCTAATAGTAACATTTGGAGTTATCGACGTCGAATTAGAAAACGGCGGGCATTTCGGCTTAGGACTTCCGGCGCAGGTGCCGTTGCTGTTTGCGACGATATTCGCGGCCTTAGTGGGAGTTTTTTATCTCAGGCAAAGCTGGGGAGATTTAGAAAAAGGCATGGCCGGAGCTATTCAAGTTTCAATTCAGGCGATAATAATTTTAGTGTTAGTAGGCTGTCTAGTCGGCTCATGGATACAGAGTGGCGTTGTTGCAACGATGATTTATTACGGCCTTGAAGTAATGACGCCGAGATATTTTTATCTAGCCTCGTTGATAATAAGCGTGGTCGTTGCCCTTGCAACCGGATGCTGCTGGACGACAAGCTCGACGGTAGGCGTAGCTTTAATAGGCATAAGCGCAGGTTTAGGCTTACCTTTACCAATAAGCGCAGGCTTTATAATCTCAGGAGCTTATTTCGGCGATAAAGTTTCTCCTCTTTCGGACACAACGAATTTAGCTCCTGCTGTGGCAGGCAGCGAACTTTTTGACCACGTAAAAGCCATGATGTACACGACGTTGCCGACTTTGTTAATCACAGCGGTAATCGCCTTCATGATGGGCGACTCGGCGCAAGGCAGCGACGGCGGGCGGATAGCTTTAATTCAAAGCATGATGAGAGCCGAGTTTAATATCTCGCTGTGGGCTTTTATTCCGCCAATGATAATTTTGGTAATGGCCGCCATGAAAATTCCCGCAATCCCTGGAATAGTCGCAGGAATTATGTCGAGCATTGTTTTAACTCTCGTTCGAGGCTCAACGCCTCATGAAGCACTTGAAGTTTTATTTTCAGGCTACGTCCCCGAATATTCAGGAAATTTTGCGCAGGCATCGACGCCCGAAGCAATGGCGCAGGCGACCGGAGAATTTTCACAAGTTTTCACAGTCGGCGCACTAGGCGTAAGTTCTGAAGTTTTTTCGCAAGTCGGCACGCTTTTAACGGCTCTTTTCACACGCGGCGGAATGACCTCAATGCTTGAAACTATTTGCTTAATCGTCGTTGCTTTGTCGTTAGGCGGCATCATGGAAGTTTGCGGATTTCTTGATGTAATTCTTGAGGCTCTAATGCGTCATGTCAAATCAGTCGCCGGAATAATAGCTTCAGTTTTAGCTTCAGCTTTCATGGCCAACGTATTTTTAAGCGAGCAGTATCTTTCAATAATAGTCCCTGGAAGAATGTTCAAAAGAGCCTTCGACGAAAAGACCTGGCCTGTAGGACGCACAGGCGAACGAAGGAAATTAGCTCCCGTTATGCTTTCACGTTCACTAGAAGACAGCGGCACAATGACTTCTGTTTTAGTTCCATGGAACACTTGCGGAGTTTACGTAAGCTCAGTCTTAGGCGTGGCGACGTTAGACTATTTGCCCTATTGTTTCATGAACTATCTTAACCCTGTTGTAGCTTTGTTATTGACTATGCTTGGTTTCGGAATAATCTGGAGCAAAGAAGAATTAGCTGATGAAGAAATAGCGGATAACCAGCAATAAAATTATCAGAGCAAATCCTAAAATTCCAAAGAAAAATATATCACTAAAGACAGCGATATGAGCGGCGTTAGTTTCGTCCTCTTTGCTGCCTTTTGTTTTTATTTTTATATCTTTCGTTATCGTAACGACACCGCGAACTTCATCGCTGACTTTAACATAAAGAAATTTTTTGCCGCCTGTATCTCTGATTTCTTCAATCGGAAAGACAGGATCGATATTATTTTCCTCAAGATATTTTTTTATCAGCGCGCTTGTTCCGTCGCCTTCAATTCCGACCTCGATAATATCGCCAGGCGTCAATGACGATGACGGTTTGCCTTTCACAGGGTCAAGCACCGGGCTACATAAAATCAAAGTGCCTTCGAAATTTCCCTCTTTTTTGGCTTCTTCGCGTTCTTTTTCTTCTTGTTCCTGACGTTCTTTTTCTTCTTGCTCTCTTTTTTTTCGTGCAACTTCTTCGGCCGACGGTGGCAAAGGCTTTATGACTTTTGCGCGTTCAAGCTCGTTTCTTGAGATAGGTTCAGCGTCTGTAACGGAACTGAAAACGCATTGAGAGACGCCCTCAAAATTTCTGCGAATAATGCTCTCGAGCTGCCTAAGTTTCATTTTCGTGTAGTTTTCATAGAGCTTTTTTTTCTCCGCTACCGTCAAGATATTTTTCAACTGCTCCTGAAATTTCTCGCCCCAATCTTTGTCTAAAGGCCCTAATTGCGGAAGTCTTTTTACGAAATGCCGCCAATCTTTTGAAGGCTCAATGATAACTCCGGCGGCGTAAGGCTTTGCGACCCATAAAACCTGAAAGACTGTCTTTCCAGATTTACCCTCGATTATTACGCAAAAACCTCCACCCATATCTCCACGGCTCGGCGTGAACGTGGATTTTAGGGCCAAAAATTCAGGCTGTGAATGTCTGCTGTCAGGGTCGGCCTCTTCCGGAATATTGCTAGGCGGCAAGGCTTCTTCGGCTATATCTTGAACATTAGTGATTTTGAAATCGTCAGGCATAATTATTCAGTTCTCTTTATCTCTTTCTTATTTAGTTCTAAAAAAAATTCTGAAAAATTATAGCCTTGAAAATCTCTCAATGCAAACCGGCGGCTTTCTATGCTAAAATCTCTAAAATTTCTGAAAGGACGATGAATTTATTTATGCCATTGAATTGTAAAACTTGCGGCGCACCACTAAAAGGCGACGAGGAGCATTGCCCTTATTGCGGCAGTTTTATTGAATACGAAGACAGACCAAAAACTAAAAAAGAAAAAGAACATAAAAATCTCCCTCAGATTAAGTATGCCTCTGAAATTTTTATAATCACCGTTTCGATTTTTACGCTTGGAATTTACGGTCTTTACTGGTATATATCTCGCCGAAAGAGTTTCAATGCTCTTTCCGAAGGCGTGAAATTCCCTGACATCGGCCTTGTGATTTATGTAATAGGCTGGATGATGTTTCTTGCTTTCTCATCGAGCGATGCCCAAGATGTTGACCCTGATAACGCTGAAAGTCTTGCTGGCTATGGATATCTTGTAATCTGGATAGGAGCTTTGTGGCTGTCTTTTGGAATTAAAAAAATCCTGAAAGACTATCTCACAAAGACTTGCAAGGACGAAGCTATTTTGAAGGTTATTGCTTTCTCTGATCTCATGATATTTTGTTTCGGCTATATTTATCTTCAGATGCAGATTAACAAGATGATAAAGGCCGAGCTTCTTTCACCTGATTTATAAAAAGGCAGAGAAATCAAAAATGATTAAAATCATCGAAGCAAAAGATTTTTCATACACTCACATCAATGAAAGCGCGGGCGATGTAAGCGCGATTGTCAGAGAGATAATCGAGAACGTTAAAGCTCACGGCGACGAAGCTGTAATAAAATACGAAAAAAAATTTGACAAGGTCGACTTAAAATCTCTTGAACTCAGCAAAGCCGAAAAAAACGAAGCATTAAAGCAGACCGGCGAAGATTTCATAAAAATTTTGGAACGAGCAGCGAACAATATTCACGAATTTCACTCGAAACAAATTCGCAACGGCTTTTCTTTTTCAAACAACGACGGTGTAATCTTAGGTCAGCGCGTTATTCCGCTTGAAAGAGTAGGGCTTTACGTTCCAGGCGGCACAGCTTCATATCCTTCTAGTGTTTTGATGAACGCAATTCCGGCAAAGATTGCGGGCTGCAAGGAGATTTTCATAGCAACTCCTCCGTCAATAAAGCCTGAAATAATTGCGGCTGCTGAGGTTGCAGGAGTTACAAAGATTTTCAAGATGGGCGGAGCTCAGGCAATCGCTGCTTTTGCTTACGGAACTGAGAGCGTCAAAAGAGTTGATAAAATCACAGGTCCCGGAAATATTTTTGTTGCAGAGGCTAAGCGTCAGGTTTTCGGCCAAGTTTCGATAGACATGGTCGCCGGGCCAAGCGAGATTTTAGTAATCGCCGACGAGAATAATAATCCTGCCTTCATTGCCGCCGACATGCTTGCCCAAGCTGAACACGACAAGTTAGCGAGCGCGATTTTAATTACAAATTCAAGGACTTTTGCTGAGAAAGTTGCTGACGAGATTGAAATTCAAGTTGAAAAACTTTTGCGCCGTGAAATTGCAAGGGCTTCTATTGAGGCCAACGGCAGAATAATTTTAGTTGAAAATCTCGACGATGCTGTGAAAATCTCGAACGATATAGCACCTGAACATCTTGAAATTTGCTTAGAAAATCCTTTCGAATGGCTCACCGAAGGCAAAATCAAAAACGCAGGCTCTGTCTTTCTTGGCAAGAACTCTCCCGAAGCGTTAGGCGATTATTTCGCCGGTCCTAATCACACTTTGCCGACTATGGGTACAGCAAGGTTTTCAAGTCCTTTATCTGTCGATGACTTCGTCAAGAAATCGCAATATATTTATTACACTCCCGACGCGCTTAAAAAAGTTTCGGGTGATATTGCAAAATTTGCTCAATCAGAAGGTTTAACTGGCCATGCAAACAGTGTTTTAATTAGGAACTGAGGCATGTGCCTGATTTTTTATTGTGAGAACGGAAATTTTTTTATTAAACATAAAATCTTGTCTTGAAAATGAAAAGCCTGTTGATGAGTATCTAAAATTTTTTTCGCCTGAGAGAGTTCAAAAAATCCTGCGTTACAGATTTAATTCAGATAGAAATCGAACTATATTTGCGGAGCTTTTAGCAAGAAAATTAATTGCCGGGCGAACAGGAAAAAGTTTCGATGAAATAAAGATTTTCCGCGATGACAGAGGCAAACCTTTTTGCGGCGAGCAGGGAATTTTTTTCAGCCTTTCGCATTCAGGTGATTGGGTAGCTTGCAGCATTGGAACTTCACCTAACGGCGTTGACGTTGAAAATATTGACAGAAAGGCTGATATTAGAGTTGCCGAAAGATTTTTTTTGCGAAACGAATTTGAAATCTTAAAATCTCTTGATGAACCAGAGCGAACAAGAAAATTTTTTGAGTTTTGGACATTAAAAGAAGCCTGCTTAAAGTGCTTAAATTTGCGGGATTGGAGCGGCGTTGACTGTGAAAGATTAATCCGTGAAGGTCATGGAAGAAATTTCTTTATTGATAATGCCGTTGTTGGATTTTTCGCTGAAAAGGGCAGCGGCGAAATTGCGACGCTTACCCCTTTATATACTTAGCTTCGAGCAATTCTGAATTTTTTTCTTTGTCTTCGATTGCTTTTTCCGTAAGTTCACGGGCCTGTTCTAATCTTTCTTGAGCTTGACGTTCGACGATTTTTTTTCGTTCGCTGATTTTCCGCAGCTCTGCTGATTTTGCCGTCATGTCATTGTGAGCGTCCCAAATCTTCATTGTTGAGTTTGTTATGCTTGTTTCGGCGGCCTGATAAAGATCCATGGCTTCGGCCTGAGTTGCAGGGATTTTCTTTTCTGATTTGTACGGAAGCTCGTCCCAAATACTTCCGAATTTTGTATCAACTTTCATTTTTTATCACGAGGCTTTCTTTTCTAATGCTTCTTCGATAGCGATCGCGAGTTGGTCAGCGCACGAAGTTTTCATAGCTGCGCCGCGTCCCAGACATAAATTGCCGCGCAAGAGTTCAGCTATCCTTGAAGCGTCTTCGCCTTCAATCAACTTCGGGATTGCGACTAAATTGCCCGGGCAGCCGCCAGTGAATTTAACGTTATGAAGTTTTCCGTTTTCGATTTCAAATTCGATTTTGTTGGGGCATACTCCGACCGGAGTGTATTCAAATTTCATTATTAATTCCTCCTCAAATTGTTTGTTATAATTATAATCGTTCTGAATTTATTCTTAATTTAATGTTTTAGTGGCGTTAAAAATATAAAAATGATTAACTCTTTCTTTATAGCTTTGACATTTTTATCTATATTGCCTGTAAGTCAAAAATTTCAGCCTGAATGGAACGAAAAAAACTTAAGATTTTTTTGTGTAATGTTGCCTGTATCAGGGATTTTGTTCGCGGCATTTTGGTTTTTATTTTCATTTGCGTTAATGAGATTAGAAAATCTTTCCAGCGAGTTTCGAGGCTTTTTGATGACTATTTTAACTTTAGC
>JAFVEW010000282.1 GCA_017475805.1 Synergistaceae bacterium
CGTTTTTGATTGTGAGTTCGTGTGAAAACGCCGGAATGGCAAGCAGCGACAAAACAAGTGCAGCTGTTATAATACGTTTGGACATAAAAAATTGCCTCCGTTTGAAAAATTTAGAAAATTAAATTTTCTTACGGAGGCAATAATAACATAAAAATCAAAAAAAATGTTACATCGCCATTGTCATGAGCCTTTCGACTTCGGAGCGGTCGTAAGCGAAATCTTTTGCCGTCGTCTGCGAAATCCTGCCCTCACGGAACAGTCTTGCCAAGTCCTGTTCCATCGTGTGCATTCCGAAAGACATTCCAGTAAGCATTGAATTTTTAATGCCGCTGATTTTGCCCTCGCGTATCGAAGCGCGTATTGCCGGGGTCGTGATTAAAATTTCAGTCGCGCAGACACGCCCGCCGTTCATCGCCGGAATTAACTGCTGTGAGCAAATCCCGAGAAGCGTGTAGGAAAGCTGGAGCCTTATCTGGTTCTGCTGGTGCGGAGGGAAAACGTCAATGATTCTTTCAATCGACTGCGAAGCGTCCTGAGTGTGAAGCGTCCAAAAAACTAAGTGTCCCGTTTCAGCCGCCGTTATTGCCGCGCCGATTGTTTCAAGGTCGCGCATTTCGCCTATCATGATGACGTCGGGATCCTGCCTTAAAACGTGGCGTATTCCCGAAGCGAAATTTTCCGTGTCGTTCCCGATTTCCCTCTGGTGGATTACGGCCAAGTCAGGCTCATGGACGTATTCGATAGGGTCTTCAATCGTAACTATGTGCGATTTAATTTTATGATTGATTTCACCGATTATTGCCGCCAAAGTCGAGCTTTTTCCGTGTCCGGTCGGCCCTGTCGCAAGAAACAAGCCGCGGTGTTTATATGCCATTGTCTTCAAATTTTCCGGCAGGCCAAGTTCATCAATCGAACGTATAACTGACGGTACGAGCCTGAACGTCAAAGAAAGTCCGCGCATTTCCCTGTAAAGGCTTCCCCTGAATCTCTGAGTGCCGAACGTGAAAGCAAAATCCAAGTCGCCCGTGCGGTTGAACCTGTCAAGCTGTGCCGGGGTCAAAATTTCGCTGATGAATTTTTCAAGGTCGTTTTTTGTGAAAATTTCCGACGATTTATTTAATTCACCGTGTACCCGGATCGCCGGGAATGTTTCTGAACTTAAATGAATGTCGCTCGCGCCGGTATCTATTGCGGTCTGAATTAAATTTTTGATTGCCGGGTTTGTAAAATTCTGCATTTTTTTCTCTCCTTTTATGGATTTAATTAATATTATATATGGAACGTCATAGTGTTTGCGTCCAGCGTGCAGAAAATTAAAAACGCGTTAAAAATTTTTCGTGTATAATAAAAGTATCGCTCCGACGGGGAAGAGCGATACTGAAAAACGAGATGCCAAAGCGGGAACGTCAATCCCACTCAGGCAATCAGTATCCTAAGAAGGATAACACCACGCGAAGTGCTTTTAGAAGAATTTCAAAAACAGCTGCATACGTGCCTGCGACGGCAACGAGGTGCAGCAATTTTATTATGAAGTTCAGCAGCTTCATGTTATCCGCCTCCTTTCTTGTCAGTCAGAAGGGGAAACACTCAGCACCCCCATCCTAAACTGACGGGATGCCCTCGTCTGAAATTTATTTTATCATCAAAAA
>JAFVEW010000283.1 GCA_017475805.1 Synergistaceae bacterium
AAAATCCATGACAAGAATCATATTCGGGCATTAAGTTAGCTACGTGTGCGCTCCCGTAACGAAATTCTGTTCGCGCTCCGCCGGGCTCTACGATTGTTACGCCGATGTTGAACTGCGCGACTTCTTGAGCGACGCTCTCGCAAAATCCCTCAACGCCAAATTTTGTAGCGTGATATAAAGAGTTTGCAGGATAAGCAACTTGGCCGCCGTATGAAGAAAGCTGAATAATTCTTCCGCCGCCTTGTTTTCTTAAAAAAGGCAAAGCGTCATGAATTATCATGATTGAGGCCGTTAAATTTGTTGCGATTATCTTATTGATATTAGCCTCGTCGAGTTCTTCAGCACAGCCGAAGAGGCCGTAGCCAGCGTTATTAACAACGACGTCGATTTTTCCGTGTTTTTCAAAAGAATTTTTCACGAATTTGTGAACTGCGGGAATGTCCGTAACGTCTAAAATTTGGCAGTCGAAATTTTCAGGGTATTTCGAGATAAATTCCTGAACGTTTTTTGTGTTTCTGACTGTGCCGATGACTTTTTCGCCTTTTTCGAGTAATTGCTTAGTCATCTCAAAGCCGAAGCCGGAGCTAACTCCTGTGATTAACCATGTACGCATTATCTTGCCTCCTAATTAATTCTTAAATTTTTCGTAAGCGTCATTCACGCATTTAAGGGCGTTAAGACTTCTTGGGTAGCCGATAAAAGGCAAACACTGAGAAATAATTTTGATTAAGAAATTTTTATCGTTGCCGACTTTCATATTTGCGAGAGCGTGAGCCGTTAGCTGAGGTTCACAGCCTCCCTGCGCCGAAAGATAACAGAACGTAATCATCTCGCGCTGCTTATAACCAAGTCCTTTGCGGGTGTAATAGTCGCCGAAGCAATTATCAGCGAGCCATAAATTAATATGCCTTGACTCTTCAGGGCCGGATTTCCAGAAGTCGCGCATTTGTTCACCGAAAATTTCAACTTGAGCCTGCGTTCCTGCTTCACGGCGGTTTTCTGTCGTAGTTGTTGCTTGAGGTTCGAGCGGCAATGAAATTCCTTTAGCTTCAAAAATTTCGTTTGCGGCCTTCAAAAACGGAAATACTCTTCCAATTCCTAAATACGCAACAGCCTGATAAACAATTTCTTTAATCTCAACAGGAGTAACGCCGAAATTCATAGCCGCAGGTAACATAGCGCGAAATTCATCAATGCCCTGACAGCCGAGCAGCGTTGCTAAGATTGCCATGAAACGGGTTTTATCGTCAAGTTCAATTTGATTAATTACTTCGTCAAAAGCAAAATTATCGAAACGTTCAATAAATTCCGGGTCAGTCTGTAAAAATTTTGACTCATAGCCGGGAAACATTTTTTCATGAAAGTTTTTAGCAAATTCTGAGATCGCCAAAATCATCATTCCTTTCTTAATTTATTTTTCGACAGTGATATTAATTTTATCGTCGGCATTGCGAAGAATGTTGCATATTTTTTCAGCTTCATCGACGCTTCCGATATGAACGACTTTATAAGGCGAAATATCGCAGTCTTCGTAATTAATTACAAATGCGTTCCAACCGTCCCAATAATAAAGATGTCCGGCTTCAATATGTGAAGTTTTTTCACTCTCGAAATTTGGCCTGAAAGGCAGCTCTGAATAATACTCATGGCCTGCATAGCGGGTCATTTTCAAATTTAATGGAACGTTCTTAAAAATTTCCTGCGCCGTGATATTGTCTTGAGCTTCGACAGAAAAATTATCGCCGCCGATTTTGAGCGAGATTTTTTCAGCCGCTTCGGCATAAGGAGCTAACAATACGACAAGCAAGAATAAAATAAAAAATTTCATTCTATAATCTCACCTCCTGATATTAAGCAATGAGATTATAGAATGTTAAACGCGACTTTAAGTCAAGATTTTATTTGCTTTTTACGTTCTCGATATTTTCAAGACTTCCGCCGCCGACGTCGTCAGGGTCTCTAAACTCTCCTCTATCTACAAGCCTCATGAAGGCGTCAACAACGTCCGAAGTAAGTTGAGTGCCTGAAACTTCTTTTATGATTGAGACGACTTTATCAAAATTCATTCGCTTTCTATAAGGCCTGTTTGAATACATAGCATCAAAACAGTCAGCTACGGCGATAATCTGAGCGACTCTCGGAATTTCACCGTCATGAAGGCCTAAAGGATAGCCTCTGCCGTCAGGTCTTTCATGATGAGAGCCTGCGCCTGTCGCAAGTTCCGGCATTATGCTGATTTCTTTCAGAGCTTCATAGCCTTGCGACGTGTGGGATTTTATGATTTCAAATTCTTCGTCGGTCAATTTTCCTGGCTTATTAAGAACTTCGGCCGGCACTCCTATTTTGCCTATATCGTGCAGCAAAGCTATTCGATAAAATTTTTCTACAGTATCGTTATCATAGTCTAATTCTTTTGCGAGCATCGCCGTATATTTTGCTACACGCATTGAATGTCCGTTTGTATAGCTGTCTTTCATATCTATGACTTTTGCGAATGCTTCTGTGATTTCTTTAATAAAAGTCATGTTCTCTTTGTTGCGTTCTTCGAGCTTTCTTGTCTTTCTGCGGACATAAAAGCGCACGCCCTCATTTAGTACAACGAAAAACAGCCAGCACGCAATTATATAAAACCAAATTTGCTCATAAAAAGCTCTTTCTTTTACAATTTGGACAGAAACTCTTTTATCTGGATTTCTAAATAAATCCATTAACTGAATTACAAAATTATATGTTCCGCCGCTTAGATTAGTATAATCTACAGGGACTAAATCGCTGCGGCTTATAGGGACATTTTCGTTTTCAAAACCTTCAAGCTGCCATGATACCATAGGATTATTGAGCGAATAATTATAAACAAAGCTGCTCACTGTTAATTTATGGGCATTAGAAGGAATTGTAAAATTTCCGTTTTCATTAGGATAAATTCTTTTGCCGTCAACGTCGATATAAGGCACAGAGACTTTTAAGTCAGAATTTTTCTTGAAAGGTTTATCGACGTTATCTCTAACAATACCCGTTAAACATGCAATATAAATTTCGCCGTCATCAGTAAGTTCGCTATAGGCATTGCTCGTAGGAATACAGGGCAGGCCGTTGCCTATGTTGTAATGAACGGGCTCGATATTTTCATTCTTTATTAAATCATCTACAGCAATAACATAAATTCCATTGCTTGATAAAACCCATGCTTGGCCTAATTTATTTTCATAAATATCATAATTATTTGAATAAGGAAAATTTTTTATCGTCGTTACTTTGTAATTCTCGTCCATAAAAGCTATAGAGTTACTCGTAACTATCCAGTAAATTTTTTTATCGCGGGCGCGTTTAACTCGCATAACTATATCTGAAGTCAAGCCTTCTTCGGTGCTTATGTGTTTTGTTCCGTCTTTGCCGAGAATATAAATTCCGCCGCCGTCAGAGCCAAGAATATAATCGTGATTAAAGCCTTCGGTTACAGTCAAGATTTCAGTGTTTACGAGGCCGGCTTCTTCACCGTAGCTTGAAACGATTTTATCGCCCGAGATTATATTAACGCCGCCCGTGCTTGCAGCTATTATCGAACCGTTTTCAAGCTCATATACAACTCTGACACGCTCGGAAAAAAGGCCGTCATCGCGGTTAAAAACAATTAACTCGCCGTTAGTATCATCATATCTGAGAAGGCCGTATTTTCTCCATGATGAAATCCATAAACGTCCTTTGCTGTCTCGAATTATTGAGCGTATTCTCACGCCTTCAAGATATTCAATTAAATCTCTCGTCCATAATTCATGGCCTGAAGCTGTAGTTGCTTTCTTTAACGGCAGAGATTTTATCTCTTTGTCGTTCTCTAAGTCTAAAACAGTAAGCCCTGAGTCTGTTGCGATAAATAATTTATTATCGAGTAAGCAAGTCGAATTAACTACCGCCTGAGTTAAATTATGTCGTTCATATAAATCAAGAAAATGGTTAGGAACAATTTTCATGACGCCGTGCCTGCTCGAAGTGAACCATAAATTTCCTTCGTAGTCCGTCATTACATGGCCGATAGAGTTTTCCATAGGAATATTATCGATTTTATAAAAATTATGAGCGTCCATGTAGCCTATTCCGTTGCCGGCGCAAATCCAAATTTTATTATCGATAAATTCAAAGCGTTCAAGAAGAGATAAAGGTGAAACATCTCTGATGCCCATAGTAGCGAAATTATTTTCAATGCTGCCATGATAAACTTCTGAATTTTCCGTGCCAACATAAACCTGTCCGGGACGTTTAGGGTCAGGAAGGATGCTGATAATTCCTTTAATTCTGCAATTTTCGCGGCTTAAAAAATTTATTACTTTGCCATTCTTTAACGTGAATAAATCGCCGACTTGAGTAACTCCGTAAATAAGTCCGTCAATGCCGAGCCTAATATCTCTGATATAAGTTTCATTAATACGTTCGTCTTCAACATGTGTCAATTTCATATCTTGTTTTATCATCGCAATACCTGCGGTCGTGGCGACGTAAACTGTTTTGTGATTGTCTTCAGCGATTGCTATAATGCTTGAAGATTTTAAGCCGTTTGATTTATTCCAGTGAATAACTTTTTCGCGGTCTAAAAGAAATAATCCCGAGTCGCCGGTGCCGACAAATAAGCCTCCGCCTCTGCCTACATATAAACATTTTACGCTTGCTATTCCAGTGTTTGAGGGCACGCGTTCAAAAGTGTTTCCGTCATAACGAACTAAGCCGCCATAGCTCCCTATCCAGATAAAACCTTCTTTTGTTTCAGTGATAGCGTTTGCCTCGCTTGTCGGGAGACCTTTCGAGTTGTCATACATGACTGCAGAAAAGCCTTCATTTTGACTTGCAGGATTAACAGATATTTTCCTGTTAGGAATGCCGGAAGAATTTAATATAATAGTTTTGCCGTCGTCCTCACAGTAAGCGGCGTCAGCTATTAATAAAAATAAAGCGGTTAACAAAATCAAAAACTTATTTCTTAGCATTTAATAAAAAACTTTCCTTTTTCAAAAAAAATATTTCGAGAAATCTTAGTTAAATAATTATAAAGAAATTTTCCGCTAAAAATATTAAAATATTATTTAAGAAATTCCCAAATTAAAATTTATTTTTATTATAGAGGTGGTTAATATTGAAGAAGCCTAACACTTTAGTCAAAACTCTCTGCAATCTCGATTTAATCATCGCGGCTCTTGCTTTGATAATTTTGACGCTTGTAACGAGCGCAGGAGTTTTTAAGCGTTACGTAATGAGAGACCCGATTTTATGGCAGGAAGAAATCTGCGCTTTCTGTCAGGTTTGGCTGATTTACATGGGAGCGAGTGTAGCTTTCAGAACAGGCAGCCACGTTGCTATCGAGATGTTAATCGACGCTTTGCCTGCAAAACTTCAAAAGTTCATGGGTTACGTGATTGATTTAATCGTTCTGTTCGTGCTCGTGTTTTTACTCGTGAAATCTCAGGCTTATGTCGCTCAAGTCTTCGGACGCTCTGGAAGACCAACGCCGATTTTAAGAATACCTTACACTTATATCTACGGCGTTGCGCCATATGGCTGCGGCTTGATGATAATCAGCTATTTTGTGTCGCGTTATGCGCCGGAGTTTGTGAAGTCAATTGAAATGCCTGAACAAAAAGACGAGGAGGCGGCCGCATAATGAGTTTATCTTTAATTCTAAGCATTATCGGAGCTATTGCGCTCGTGATTTTATTGCGAGTATTAAAACGCCCGTATATTTTCGTAATTCTTGCGGCTTTAATTTTGCTCGTCGGCGTTAATATTCAATGGATAAAACCTTATCTTGAAACACTCGGCAAGCAATGGGGAACGAATACAGTTTTAGGAATTTCAGCGACAATGATGCTCGTGTTGTTATTCTTAAAAGTCCCTGTTTTTATTTCTGTTTTCGGGGGCTCGCTGATATATTTCTTGTTTAATCCCGGAATTAATCAAATTATTCTCGGTCAGCGTTCTGTTATCGGCACGGAAAATCCTTCGCTCTTAGCAATTCCGTTTTTTGTCTGCGCAGGAACTTTCATGAACTATTCAGGCGTTACGAATAGAATTATGAACTTCTGTTCGGCAATAACAGGAAGAATGCCCGGCGGTCTTGCTCAGGTTAATGTTTTGCTCTCGACTTTGATGGGCGGTCTTTCAGGATCGAACTTGGCGGACGCTGCAATGGAAGCAAAAATGTTAGTGCCGGAAATGGAAAAACAGGGATTTTCAAAAGAATTTAGCTCCGTCGTTACGGCGGCCTCAGCAATGATAACACCGTTAATTCCGCCCGGAATAGCTATGATTTTATACGGCTGTATCGCTGACGTTTCAATCGGAAAATTATTTATGTCTGGAATTACGGTCGGCGGCTCGCTGTGCATTGCGATGATGATTTTAGTTCATTTTATTTCAAAAAAACGCGGCTATCTTCCGATTAGAAAGACGAAACTTTCAGGCAAAGAATTTTGGGGACATTTAAGACCCGCGTTGCTGCCTTTGTGTTTGCCTATAATCATAATCGGCGGAATTAGATTAGGTGTGTTCACGGCGACAGAAGCCGGAGCTATTGCTATTCTTTACGCAATAATTTTAGGCTTGATTTACAAAGAGCTTTCGTTCAAGGGAATTTTACAGGCTTGCAAAGAAACAGTCTGCACGACCGGCGGAATAATGTTAATAGTCTCGGCAGCGTCAGTTTTCTCTTGGGTCTTAACGAAGGAAAGAATCCCGCAGCAGCTCACGGAGTTTATCGTTTCGATTTGCCCGAATAAATATGCGTTCTTAATCGCCGTAAATATTTTTGTTTTAATAGTCGGAATGTTTATCGAGGGCAACGCTACGATGATTGTTTTAGTTCCGTTGCTTGCACCGATAGCGCGTCAGTACGGCATCGATGAAATTCAGTTTGCGATGATTTACATATTTAATAACGCGATCGGAGCTTTGTCGCCTCCTATGGGAACATTAATGTTCGTAACATGTTCAGTAACGGGTTGTAAGACAAAAACCTTCATGAAGGAAGCTATCCCGTTCTATTTGTTGCTTGTTGCCTTGTTATTGTTGCTGACGTTTTGTCCGCCTGTAACGACAGCAATCGTCTCTTTAACTTACGGAAATTAAGATTAAAATTTAGGAATTAGGAGTGAGAAATTATAAATTAAAAATTTTTCTCGCTCCTCATTTCTAATTTTAGAACAATGCAGGGAATAACGCTTTAGGAATTGCAAGCCAGAAATCCGGGAATATAACTAAAAGAAGAAGCACAATTAGAGATGAAATAAAATAAGGCAGCGTTCCTTTGAAACCTTCTTCAATAGTAGTTCCGCTTATTGACGAAGCAAGAAGCAAACATAAACCGTAAGGCGGAGTTACAAGACCAAGAGCGAGCGTTACGATTATTATTAAGCCTAAAATTATCGGGTTGACGCCAAGTGCTACAGCTGACGGGAGAATTATCGGCACAAATAAAATCATCGCAGGTACAGCATCCATAAACGTACCTATGAACAAGAAGAAAATAACTGTAACAGTAAGGAATATTCCGCGTCCGCCAGGCAAAGAAAGGAATAATTTTTGAGCAGCTACGTTAAGCTGATAGTAACTTAAAAGTTCACCCAATGCGTTAGCCGTCGCAAGTGCAAAAAGAGAAAGTGAAGCCATCTTCATCGTATCAATCAAAATATGAGGAAGTCTGCTAATCTTGATTGAATGATAGAAAAAAATTCCAACAAGCAGAGCATATATGCATGCAAAAGCCGCTGACTCCGTAGGAGTGAAAAGACCTGATACTATGCCTCCTATAAGAATAATAGGCGTCATCAATGCAGGCATTGAAATAAGCGTGTGTTTAATCGCCGTTTTTAAGGGAACTTTCTCACTCTGAGGAAAATTTTTTGAGTTTGCATACATCTTTACCACTATCATTTGAGCAACTCCCAATAGTATTCCGGGAAAAATTCCTGACATAAACAAAGCTCCTGTCGAACAGTTAGCAATGCCGGAAAAAACAACCATTGTTATACTCGGCGGTATTATCGAGCCTAAAGTGGACGAGGCCGCCGTAACTCCGACCGAAGTCCCTTTGTCATAACCTTGTTTTTCCATTGCAGGTATGAAAATTTTTCCAACTCCTGAGGTATCTGCCTGTGATGAACCTGATATTCCAGCAAATACCATAGAGACAAGAACGTTCGCGTAGGCAAGACCTCCCTTCTTATGTCCAACAAGATCGCATATACATTCTATGAGTTTTTCAGTTATTCCGCCTTCGTTCATCAAGTTCGCCGCGAGTATAAAGAGAGGCACTGCAAGAAGAGTGAAACTGTTGAGGCCGTTGAACATCTTAGTAAAGACTACAGTATTTGGAATTGCAGGCATACACGCTATTCCAGTGAAGGAGATAATTCCGAGTGCAAATGCTATAGGAACACCAATAGCTATAAAACCTACAAACATAATAACAAGTACAGCACCAAGCATTAAGCATTGCCTCCTTTAATCAGTTTCTTAATCTGCGCGCAGGTGTCATAAATAAGATATATACTTGCTGTAGCTCCGCATATCGGAATACAAAGCCAGGTCGGGCCTCTCTTCATTGAAGGAATATTTATCCATCTGAAGTTCCAAAATTGTTTAGCTGCTTTGTACCCGTAAAATATCATTAAGACGCAAAAAGTGAGAACAATTAGATTTATTATTATTTGAAGAAATGTCTTTTTTTTCTCGCTCTTCATTGCATCCATCATCGAAGTAAAAGCAAAGTGAGCGTTTGAATGTACCATAGCAGCAGCACCCATGAAAACAGCCCATATAAATGAATACATACTTACATCTTCAGTCCACATAGCAGCAATTCCCATGTATCGGCATATAATCTGATATACGACAGTTACAAGAAAAATTAGAAGAAATAAACCGCCGATAAGAATTTGCAGCTTCTGAAGTCCGTCGATTAATTTTTTCATGAATTTTCGCTCCTTTATAAATATAAAAAAATAAAAAAGGCGGTCATAAACTTCAACCGCCATTGTTTTAATCTTTTATTCTGCAGCAGAACGAATCATGTTTAATTGTTCCTGCATGTTATTGGCCTTTGCAAACTCATCTTGAATAGGCACTGCAAGAGCTTTGAAAGCAGCGATGTCAATATCGGCAAATTCAGTTATTGTTGCGCCGTCATTGATGGCTTTCTGTTTGGATTCGCCGAACATTCTATAGGTTATGGCTCTTTCTTCGGCTGTGCTGGCCTGAGCAGCTTTGTTAATCCATTCTTTCTGCTCGTCAGTGAGACGGTCATATCTATCACCGTTCATGATAAATAATCTCGTTGTGAAATCATGGTGAGTCTCTGAAATATATTTTCCGTTAGGAGTTTTATGATGCTCTTTGAGCGTTATGTTCGTGTAGTCGTTTTCAGCACCGTCAACAACTCCCTGTTGTAACGCCTGATAAAGTTCGCCCCATGCTACTGTCGTCGGGATAGCACCGCAGGCTTTGAAGAAATCTTGCTGAACTCTCGAGGACTGAGTACGAATGCTGAGACCTTTAAGGTCTGCCGGAGTTTTTACGGGCTTCTTAGCATAAACATCACGTACTGATGACGACCAATAGCCCATAATTCTGAATTGATTATACGTCTTCTCGAGAACTATGTCGCGCATTGTATTGCCGAAATCTCCGTCAAGGCATTTCTCCCAATGCTGGAAGCTGTCAAATAAATATTCGAGCGAGAAAATATCAATCTCAGGTACGCCGATTGCTGTCATGAAGCCAGGCGATGATACTACGATGTCAGCAGCTCCCATTGTCAGCTTTTCAACTAATTCTGATTCATTTTCTCCTAATGTTCCCTTGTGGACAGTTACCTGAAGCTTTCCGCCTGAAATTTCTTCGGCGACTTCTTTGAACTTATCGAGGCCATAGCTGTAAGGGTTAGTAAGGTCAGTTGCATTTGAGGCAATGATAAGAGTAAGTTCAGGGGCTGCAGCCATTGATACAGAAGCAGAAACTGCAAGAATAGCAGTAATGGTAAGAGCAAAAAGGACTTTTTTCATTATGTTTATCCTTCCTTTCGATAGAATAATAAAATCAATTAACCCGATTGAAAATAAATTGAGATAATGCAATTACTTCAATTATAGTAATTTTTTCTATACTGTCAAAATAAAATTATTCAAAAGTCCATTCCCGTATATCTAATATTGCTGAAAGTCTTATTCGCGCAATGTCCTGATTATCAACGGCGGCTTTAAGGCTATTCGCGTACATGTAATCGCCATTCTTTATCATGTCATAAAGACAAATCTCGGCTTTCTGATAATATTCTAAGGCCTTTCTGTAATCAGGCTCTACACCTTCACCGTTTAGATAAGCATCGCCTAACCTTAAACATACAGGCCCGATATTTTCTTCGTCGCCTTCGTAATAAGCACGTTCGTAAAGTCTAAAGGCTTCTTTCAAATTTTTCTCGACGTAGTAGCCGTTTTTATACATGTCTCCGATTTTATAAAGAGAAACAATGCGGCCTTCAAATGCTCCGAGCGCGAAATAATGAAATGCTTTCTCATAATCAACTCGAACGCTGCGGCCGTAATAATAACAATAGCCTAAATTCTCTTGAGCCTGCTGATTGCCGCATTGCGAGGCCATTTTGTAATAATAAAAGGCTTTTGTAAAATCCTGTTCACAGCCATGACCATGATAATATAATGCGCCTAAATTTAACATCGCATCGTCATTGCCTTTTTCGATTTCACGTTTATATTCAGCAACGATTAAGTCAAAAATTTCACGCGGCAAATCTTTATCGCGGTCTAAGTTTTGTAATAAACAAGCTAAATCATAACTTGAAAGATTTTCGTTCCTGCTTAGATTTTTTAGATAATTTGCAAGCTGCGGCCTTTGTTTTTCATCAATTTCAATTTGAAAATCACCGCCGAAGTTAAGCATAACTTTATCTGACATTTCTTAATCTCCTTAAATAAATTCATAAAAAAAGACGCGCCAATATTATAGACGCGCCTTAAAAAATTTCTTTACCTAATTTCAATATCCGGCTGTGCGTTGCCTGTAAATCTTACTGAGGCGTCGTACATTCCGTAAGCACTTATCTGCGGTACTCTGAAAGTTCCGCGTGTTACAGCTCTCATCTTGAAACCGTAAGACCTTTCGCCGCTAAGTCTATCGAAGAACAAAATCAATCTGTCGTCGCGAATGTCATTAACAACTCCGTAGCCTGACGAAGTTTCACCGTCTTCAAGTCTCGGATTTTCAAGCTCAAAGCCTGCAGGGATTAAATAATTCAAAGCTAAATTATTAATCGTCATTGAGGGTTTGAGAGTTAAGACAACTTGAATAATTTTGCCGTGAGCAACAGGCTGTGCGAGATTTAAGGCGTTGCCTTCTTCATCGAAATAAACACATTCGACATTAAGATTTCTGCGTTCCGGCTTAGGTTGAGTCTTCGGGAAACCGTTAATGCTCCAAGCAAAGCAGCCTTGTCCGTCTCCTTCAGCTTCGATTAAGAGGCTTCCGTTTTTAGGAAGTTCGTTGACCTTTATTAAAGCAGGTTTGCCGCCGCTTGAGTAAGTTAATAAAGCGTTGTCGCTTGTATCAGTGTTGAGCTGTGCTTTAATATCGCTCTTAGCACCAGCTGCTTCAACGTTGTAACGTGCAAGGGCTATCAAAGCCGCTGAGTTATCTTGTGTGCTGAACCAGTTGCCTTTACTGCCTAAATTAATAATCCTGTTCGCAAGTTCCGTAACTTCTGGAGCTTGAGGCTCAACGTCAAGCCACATTGAAAGCAAGATTGAAGTGTTGCGTGTTTCGCTCTCTAAAGTTCTGCCGGAGTAGCCCGTATTTTTGCCAAGATTTAATGTTCTCAAAGCATCGGCATTTCCGTCGATTAAAGATTGAGCACCCGCTAAGAAAATATGTCCCGAAGGTCTTAAATTATTCTGATTTTCGCGGAGATATTCAATCCAGCCTAAAGGCTTTTCGCCGTTAAGAGCTAAGACATAGACAGCGTAGGCTTTTGTCGTTAAGTCGTCGCGTTCTTCGTCGTCGGAATTAAATGCAGGCATTGACGCTAAGAAATCTCTCATCCAATTTAGAACGCCAGCGAACATTTCTTCAGGGAAATTAATTCCAGCGTTCTTTGCGTTTAATAAGAAGTTCGCAGCGTAAACACTTCCCCATGCAAACGTAGCATTGCTGCCAGGCCACATTGCGAATGAGCCGTCGTAAAGCTGCATTGACTGAATGCGAGTGATTGCGCTATCAACACGTTCACGTAAAGCAGTGTCTGTCGTGAGCATCGGGTCAAGTTCTGCTACAGCGTCCGGCAAGATCAAGAACGGCCAAGCCCCTGAAATAGTCTGTTCGAGGCAAGCATACGGATAATTATTTAAGAAATCAACTGCCTTATTCACGTTAATAGCAGGAGTATCAGCAAGCGTTAGAGTTCCTTCGACGTTGCCGATGAAATCATCAAGCGGAAGTTCTAATTTTGTTGTTCCGTTCTCGAAAATTCCAGAGCCGCCTACCGTGATATTAGGCCAAGCCGAGCGCACAGGCATTTCTATTTCCTGAGTGTAAGATTTTTCCTCGCCGTTTTCGTTCCAAGTCGTTGTTATTTTCAAGACTGCTTTGTTAGCACCGCCAAGAGCGCGAGCTTGAGTATTGAAATTAGCCTTTGCTCCTGCAGGGATTTTCAGGTCAGCGAACGATTCATTTAATTTCAAGCCTTCGGGCGTGAGATTAATTTTGACGTCTTTATTTGAATTTGAAGTGTTAAAGACTGAAACCGGCACAGCAAAAACATCACCTGGTGCTGCAAATCTCGGAAGCCCTGTCTCTGTTACGATTTCACGAGCTATTTCAATCTGCTGCTCAGCATGTCCGAAACTGCGTCCCGAAGCTGCAACTACAAAAAGTCTTCCGCGTCCGCTGAATTCAGGGATTTCAAGCTCTGTTTTAATTTCACCGTTCTTATCAGCGTATAAAACTCCGTCGAATAACGAAAGTATCTTAAATCTCTGAACGTTGCCGTCAGCCGCTAATGCTCCGAGTGCTTCATCGCCGCCCGGGTGAAGCTGCTCAGTGGCTCTGTCTTCAACGGGGATTAACTGGTCGTAAATGTCAAAGCCTTCTGAATTTAATTTCTTCAAGCCCCAGAAATGATTTAATAAATCAGGAGTTTTGTAATGAGTTAAGCCTAAAACGCCGTCATCAACGAACGCTACAGCTACATCAGAATTAGCTGAAATAGATTCCGAAGCCCCTTTAAGCTTAATCGTTACAGGAAGTTTTGAGGCTGGTTCAATCTTCTTAGGAGCGTTGATTTCGACTGCGATATTAAGATCAGAAATATCTGTCTTTAGCCGCGTTAGACCTATAGCTCTGTGAGAAGCCCAGCCTTTTGCGTCGTTGTCGGTAACAGGTCTAATAAGCCAAGCCGATACCCAAGCGTTTGGTCTAAACTCGCCGTTCACGGGAACTTCAAAATCAACTTCGCCTTCTTTGACTTCCATAATTTTGCGTGAAATTAATTTTGAATTTTCGACAGTAACTAACATCAAGCCTGCAAAAGGAGCTTTGATTTTAATTTTCGCATTTTCGCCGAGTTTATAAAATTCTTTTTCAGGCGTCATTTCGATTCTGTCGACTAACTGAGAGCCGCCGCCAGCGTATTGAGGGTCAGTCGCATAAAATCTATAGACTGCTCTAGCGTTGTCGTCAGTGTCAGAAATCACTACCATGTAAGAACCGTACTCTTCGGGCTTAAATGAAACTTCACCGAGTCCGTTTCTGAGCGTGAATTGTTTGCTCTCGACTTCGTTTAATTCCTCGCTGCTCTGCCAACGTTTACGACCGTCAATCTCGACCATGTTGTAATTCCATGTAATCTTGAAGAGTTGGGCGTCAAGCTGTCCGGGATCTGCAGGTTCTTCTGTCGGAGTTATACCGGCGACTTTGAAAACTGCATCGTTTCTAACCGTGATATTTTCATCAGCAGGAGCAATTCCTAAAAGATAAGGCGCAGGGAAATATGGACGAGTTATAGTGCTTGTTACCCAGCGGCCGCCGTCTTCCATTACTTCGGTCTTAAGCGTTACGTTAATAATCGTTGGAGCTTGCCAATCTTCTTCAAGTTTGAAATCAGTTTTTGCTGCTCCAAAATTATCAAGTTGTTTGCCGTCGTCAATTACACCTTCAGTGAATGAGAAATGTCTTGAAGGGTCGCCGAATTTATAATCTTTCCATCTATCTTGAGTCGGCGTGAAAGTTCCTTCGCGTGCCGTCCATGAAGTTTTGTAATTTAATCCAGCACCGTCAACTCCAAAGAGCCAGCGAGCATAAATATCAGCCGTGAAAGTATCATTGTGAATTAAATATTGGCGATAAGAATTTAATTTAACCTCAAGGCGCGGCGGAGCAAAGTCTTCAACATGGAAATTATAGAAAGCTATAGCTTTGTCTTCTTGTCCTGGAATTGCGAGAGAAGCTGTCCAAAGACCCGTTAAAGCGTTCGACGGGAGATTTAATTCAGCTACTGCGCTGCCTTTAGCGTTGAGCATTATTGATTCCTGCTTGACTTTGCGTCCTAAAGTATCGCGGACGATAAATAAAACAGGGAATGCTTCAGGCGTTGTCATGTTAGCGTTTCTAACTATGGCTTTGAATGTCGCGGACTCGCCTGTTCTGTAAATATCACGCGGCGAGAAAATCACAGCGTCATAGCCTGAACGAAGCCAATCACGTCCAGCTGTGTCAAAAATTTCGCGGTTTAACAAATTTCGCGTTAATTGAACGTAAGTTAAATCAGTATAATCTTCGCGCTGCTTTGAGATAACCGCGACGTTAGGCTGATTTTCAGGCGACCAAGTTTTTCCTTCGGGGATTTCATAATAGAAAATTCCGCCAGAATTAGTCTGACCTTCGGCTAATAATTGCTTTTTGTCGGAGAAAATTCTAACTGTTGCGGCAGGAATTCCCTCAGCAGTCGTCAATTTATTAACCCAAACTAAGATAGCGTCGTCCCAAAGTCTTGCAGTTACCCCCATGTCGCTGAGGTTAATCATCTGAGTTGACTCGTCCCACCACGATTTATCAGCGTCGCGGGCTGTCAAATAGAATAAACCTCTCTCGCCATTCACCATTTCTTCGATAGGGATACTGCGGCGTACTCGTTCATTTAACGGGAGATTTAATGGTAACTCTTTAGTAAAAACGCGCTGTGCAATATCTTTTTGAAAATTGTCATAATCGCCGTGAAGAACATAGGGAATATTATTCTCGTACATTCTCCATAAATCTAACTGAAGTTTTTTGACGTTTAATAATTCGACTGGAATTAATCCTTTATCAAGAGCGGCTAAATAAGTTCCTGAAGCCGGAAGGCTTACCTGCGAGTCTAAGTCGGGCATTATAACAGCCTGTTTATAATCTTCTTTGAGAACAAGACCGCCCTTTGAAGGGAAACCTTTTCTGAACGTTATTACAAATCTTGAACGCGGCTTAAATTCGTTCGTCCGCATTATGATTGTCTCGTCAGTCCAGCTTGTTTCAAATCTTATGTCATTAACTGCGGGCTCAATGTTAATAAAACTTTTCGCTGCGTTAGGATCGATGCCGAAATTAAATGACGCTCTGATTTCATTTTCAGACGGATATAAACCTTGAACGATTAACTCAGGGTCAAGAACGACAGTTTCAGAAAAATCTTTGTCGAAACCTAAATCGCCTTCGCCTGATTTCAAGCCTGCTGCAATTTTGACAGTAAACCTTTGACGCGAAGAAGTCTTTTGAACAGGTACAGCAACGCGAATAACTCTTGAGGGCAAACCGCCGTTAATGTTGTAAGGCATCTCGCGGCCTTCTGAGTTAATGATACTCATGAAGCCTTTTAGCCTTGCGGGGTCGATCCTCATGTTGAAACTTAAAGTGAAATAAGCATTGCCGTCGCGTCCCATTGAGGCTTTGACGTCTGTCGGCGAAAGTCCTTCAGTTTGAAATCTGAACGAACCGGGACCGATTTTATTTCCGCGTCTGTCTTTCAAGTCTTCACGAAGAGTAGCCGTGTAAGTCGTAGCGTTGCGCAGAGGCGATAATAACTTTGCCGTGAAAGTTCTCTCGTTTTG
>JAFVEW010000284.1 GCA_017475805.1 Synergistaceae bacterium
AACGTGATATGTTTGAATTTTTTATTTTTTTCAATTCTGCTTGACGTAAAACTTTGAAGCCGTTAGCTTGAAAAAGGGGAATCATCATGTTTTCAAAAACTTTGCCATTAAGATTGGCTTGAGCACCCTGACTTATAACCATATTGTAATCTCCTTGAATCTAAAAATTTGTAATTATAACTTCGCTACCAGTTCTCTTCTGACTATTGCAATTAATCATTCTTTTGACTTGAACTACGTCAACATTAAAATCGGCGTATAAATTTTTTATAAAATTGCAATCATTATTTGTTAAAACACAATACGTTCCTGCTGCTGAGAGTTTTTTGAATAACTTAAAAAGACGAATATGATCACTATCTGAAAATCCTCCGGTCTGATAAGAATCAAACGTGTCATAATAAGGAGAATCGAAAAATACAAAATCATCACAGCCCGCTTCTGAACATGCTTCCTCAAAATCTCCCTGTTTTATCTTGCAATTTTGCAACAGATTTGAAACGGCATAAATATTTTCTGGCTCGCACACATTCAATGTTTTGCGATGTGCAGGAGGGACATTAAAGAGTCCGCGTCGATTTACACGATAAAGACCATTATAACCAGCTTTATTCAGAAAAATGAACAAAGAAGCACTTTCAACCGTGAAAGTATCATTAAGAATAAAACTGTTAAAATCATCACGCTTTTGAAAGTAAAATGCCGTTTTATCGCTGTCGTTAGTCAGAGCGTTATAACAGTCCTGAAAAATCATCAGATAACTTATAACTTCATCGGGCGATGATTTTATTTGCCTATATACGTTCACAAGCTGGCTATTGAAATCATTTATTAATGCTCTTTCTGGAAGTAAGTAAAAAAATAACGCTCCGCCTCCAAAGAAGGGTTCGTAATAATTTCTAAATTTATTTGGAAGCCTGCTACTTATTTCTGAAAGTAGCTGTCTTTTTCCTCCAGCCCATTTTATTACGGGATACACGTTCAAGATTCTCATCTCCTAATTCTAATTTTTATAAATTCGCGTCAAGTTCTTTAATTTCCCTTGCGTCAAACGGCGTTTCTTGATAGACAAAATAATTCAGCCAGTTTGAATATAATAAATTCGCGCTCGACCGCCAAGTACAGACAGGGGCTTTTGAGTCGTTGTCGCCGGGAAAATAATTATAAGGAACTTGAATAGGAAGATTTTGTTTTTTGTCGCGCCAGTATTCAAGAGCAAGCGTTTCAGTGTCGTATTCAGAGTGGCCTAAAACGAAAATTTGCCGCCCTTCGTTTGTCGAAATAGCATAGAGTCCGGCTTCATCACTCTCGGCTAAAATTTTCAAAGCCGGAACTTTTTGAACATCGTGCTTCATTACAGTAGTGTGTCGTGAATGAGGAACCATAAAAAAATCATCGAAGCCGCGAAATAAAATCGAACTTTTTCGGACAACTCTATGACGGAAAACTCCGAATAATTTTTGAGGCAAGTGAATTTTCGGAACACCGTAATGATAAAAAAGCCCGGCTTGAGCTCCCCAACAAATATGAAAAGTGCTGTGAACGTGGCTTTTTGACCATTCCATTATGTCGCAGAGTTCGCTCCAGTAGGCAACGCCCTCAAAAGGCATTTGCTCGACCGGCGCGCCTGTGATTATCATTCCGTCGAAAAAATCATTTTTAACGCTCTCGAAAGTTTTATAAAACGCTAACATATGCTCAATCGGAGTATTTTTAGGAACGCGGCCGCTCATTGTCAATAATTCTATTTCGACTTGAAGCGGGGTATTGCCTAAAAGCCTTGCTAATTGAGTTTCAGTCGCAATTTTCGTGGGCATTAAATTTAAAATCAAAATTCTAAGCGGGCGAATATCCTGCGACATTGCCCGCCGCTTGGTCATCACGAAAATATTTTCGCGTTCAAGAACATTAACCGCCGGTAAATCACCGGGAATATTAATCGGCATCGATAAAAATTATTTACTCGTCATCTTTCAGGGCTGTGAAGTGAGAGAAAACTTTATGAGTTTCGCGCGGCATAATTCTGTAACCGAGTCTTTCTTTAGTCATCCAGACTGAATAATCTTTATAGAAAGAAGCAGCCATAGCAAGAACAGATTTTTTCTTGTTCTCTT
>JAFVEW010000285.1 GCA_017475805.1 Synergistaceae bacterium
CTCGCTCTTTCTTTACTCTATCACAAGCGTAACGCAAAGATACGTGAGTTGAAACATGAATAACTCTTAAATCTTCATGTGCAAGCATCATTGCATATTTCTTTGTTTTTGTCTCGTCAGCGTAAATTTCTGTATGTCCTGAATAATGATGGCCAGCCATGTTAATAGCTTCTTTACTAATTGCATTGGTTATCGTGGCGTCAACTTCTTTGTTTAATGCCATGCGGATAACTTTTACAACATATTGATAAGCAGCTTCTCCGCCGAGTTTTGTAGAGCCTAAATTAAAAGGCTTAGGATTTTCAGGGTCTCCCGGAATGTTTGAAGGCTTTATCAATCCCATGTCTAAAACGTCAATCGTACCTGCCTGAAATTTTGCCTCGTTTACGCTTTTAACACTATTAATTTTTACATCGATATTTGAAACTTTTTTTGCAACTTTTGCGGCGTATTCCATGCTTGAAACATCACCGACAACAAGCGGTTTACAACGCTCATAAATTGTTTTGTCCGCAAGAGCTTTTACTGTGATCTCAGGACCGCTGCCAAAAGGATCACCCATGCTTATACCTAAAATTGGCTTACTCATTGATAAATATTTTCTCCTTAAAATTTAGTGAAGACCGTTAGCCTTGCATTGTTCAAGCGTCTTTTTCAGTGCTTCCATACCTTCAGGCGTGATTTTATTGAAAGGTCTTCGGCATGGTCCTACAGGGTCGCCTAACAATCCGGCAGCAATTTTTACAAGTGAATTAGGATTGCCGTATTTGAAACAGTTGCGGAAAATTCTGATGCTATCTTGAACTTTCTTAGCTCTTTCAATATCTCCTGCAATGAAAGCCTCGTAAATTTCTACCATTGTTCGCGGAAAAACGTTAGCACAGCCTGCAATTCCGCCTTTGCCTCCGAATATTAAAGCCGGTAAAATCAAAGAGTCATTGCCGGATAAAACGCTGAAATCTTTACCAATATTCTGCGTTAATTCGATGTATTGTTTCATGTTATCGAAATTGCCGCTTGAATCCTTTGCGCCTACGATATTTGGTACATCTTTAGCAAGTCTTGCAACAGTTGCAGGGGCTAAAGCGTTGCCTGTTCTCGCAGGAATATTATAAAGAACGACAGGAAGATTTACAGCTTCAGCTACGGCTTTATAATGGTCATAAAGTTCGTCCTGTGAAGCTGCCGCAAAATATGGAACGATAACAGATAAAATATCTGCACCAATTTCTTCGGCCTCTTTGCTTAAAGTTATTGTTTCTCTCGTTGTAACACAGCCCGTTCCAGCATAGACAGGGACGCGCTTTTTCGTTTCATCTACAACAACTTTCAAAATTTGAACTTTCTCTTTATGGCTCAAAGCATAAGCCTCACCGTTTGTTCCGAATGCAAAAATTCCGCTTACTCCTGCGTCAATCATGCGGTTGACTTGATGACGGAGTTCAGCCTCGTTAATGCTCTCGTCATCGTTCATAGGCGTTAAAATCGGCGGAATAATTCCTTTAATTTCAACTTTACTCATTACCAAAATATCTCCTTACATAATTTCAAGATAAATTTTGCGTGCATCTTCAGGTGTAACTTTGCGGCGATTATTAACGAGAAGCCTTGTAACTTCCATACCTGACGCAACAAGAGAATCTAAATCGCTCTCAGGAACACCAAACTCTTTTAAGCTCTTTGGTATATCTAAATGTTTTACAATCTCGTCAAGTCTGTCTATAACAGCTTTACTCTTGGCATCTTCTGTAGCCGCATTGCCTTTCATACAACGGTCATAAACTTTTGCTAATAATGGTCTTATTTCAGGCTCATTGAATTTCATAACGGGAACTAACAAAATAGCATTTGAAACGCCGTGAGCAATGTGATACTTGCCGCCTAATGGATAGCTCAAAGCGTGAACTGCTGTAGTTCCTGAAGCCGTTATTGCAACACCGCCGTAAAAACTTCCGATTTGCATTGCTAATTTAGCGTTCATTGCTTCGGGGTCATCACACGCTTGGACTAAATTATTAAGAATTAAATCAAGTCCTTCCATTGCAAAAGTATCACTGAACGGATTTGCTTTTGTGCTTGTAAAACATTCAATGCAGTGAGCAAGAGCGTCAATACCTGTAGCTGCTGCAATTTTTCTCGGAAGATTTTTAATCATCACAGCGTCTAAAATTACATAATCAGAAATCATCGCGTTATTTACAATGCCGACTTTTAAATGTTTTTCAGGAACTGCAACAAAAGCTTTAGGCGTGGCTTCGCTTCCTGTCCCAGCTGTCGTGGGTATCAGCAAAGTTTTTATGTACTTATGAGCTTTTTTAGGATCATCGAGCAAGTCTTTAATTCCATAATCGTCAGTCATCAAAATACTTGCAAGTTTTGCAGTATCCATGACGCTCCCGCCGCCTACAGCGATAATAAAATCAGCCTTAGCTTCTTTGCATTGGTCAACGAGTTTTTGAGCCTGTTCGTATGTCGGTTCAGGCGGAAGATCATCAAGAATAACGTAGTCAACGCCCGTCTTTTTGACTTCATTTAACGGATAATCCAAAAGTCCGAGTTTCTGAAGACCTTTATCAGTGAAGATCGCCAGCTTCTTGACGTTTTCAGTTTTCAAAACTGACTCAATGTTGCTCATTGAGTTTTCACCGCCAAAAACTGTGTTAGGCATTCCTAAACTGTATTTTGTGAGCAAGATAAAACCTCCTTATTTATTATAATCAGCGATTTTAACGAGTAAATCTTCGTCTCCAAAACCGCCCGATTTCGTCATAATGTTGTAATTTTTATTGTTATATGTAAAATTTGTTAATACGACGCCTTTTTCAATTTCGCAAATAGGTATAAGCTCATGAACACCGACGTATTGCATTAACGCAAGCAAAGTATCACCGCCGACACACATTAAACGCGCTTCAAGTCCGTTATCTAAAAGAGCTTTCGCAGCACTCGTTATAGCGTTAGAAATTCTTATTCTAACCTGATTTATATTTAGATTATGGGATTTTATATATTCTTCTGTTTGTTGTGTCTCGCTGGGGTTATTTGCATCTAAAATAGCGTGTGAGTTTCCAATTTCTTTGAGCCATGTTTTTGCGGCCTGTTCACATTCCTGACTTTCCGGCCAATTTTCATTCAATTTTTGTTCTACGCTTAAACAAATTCTCTTAAATCCGTGAGCTTCGGCATAATCCATTTGTTTTTGTGTAACAGGATTGACTGAGCCGCAAATTAAAAAAAATCTTTCAGGCATTGCTGCAATATTTTCGCCTTTACCATTAAAGCCTAATTTACTCGCTAAAATCTCTGCAAAACCTGCACAGCCAGCCGTTAATCTTAAGCCCTCAGCTCCTAAAGAGTCTGCGATTTTTTTCATATCATCGTTTGATTCAGAATCATAAATTTGTATTCCTGTTTTATTAGTTTGTTCAGCTATAATCGCCTTTACGTCTGAATTTTTAACGGGTTCAAATGGATCTTTTCCAAAAACACTTTCAGCAACAGGCACGCCGTCAATATAATGCACGCCGTTTTTTGTTATTCGATTCATTTCAGGGAACGCAGGAATAAACGCCATTTTTTCAAAATTAAGAGCGTCCATAGCGGCTGCTAACTCGCTCCCGATATTGCCGCGTAAACCTGAATCTGTCTTTTTATATATGTAGGAAAATTTTGAGGCGGCACGCTTCACGAAGTCGTTAATAATTCCATACGCTTTTTCAGCGGCTAAATGTCTTGTCTCAGAATCGAAAACTAAAACATCAAGACCATCTGCCCGAGAAAAATCATATCGAAAATCGGTGATAACTTTTGTCCTTGCGCCTCGCGATGAAAATTGAACGCCCGTATCTAACGCTCCCGTAAAGTCATCAGCAATTATTAACAACTTAGGCATTGACCGCTAATCTTCCTTTCGGATTTCTTATAATTTTTTATAAATTTTGGAAAACAGAGGTATTTTATCAGAAAAATTTTTCTGAATCAATAATGATACTAGCATTAACAATCCTGCGCTCCCTAACGCGTATTTTTGACATTTTCAAAGGAGGGTAACGTAATACAAATTACTGCTTCGTTTCTACTCGGAAATTATTATAAAATAAATATCTCTAGGAGGTTAATAGTGTCTCATGAAAAAAGTTTTATTTTTGCTCATGATTGCCGCGCTCTGCATTACAGCATCTGCTGAAGCCGACCAAGTAGGCGATATGTTCGATATGTACGTGGAAAAACTCAATGCCGAGAAAGTTACTTTGACACTTTCAGAGCAGCCCGATTCAACAGGTCTCGTCAAAGAAGCGTATTTTCAAGTAAAAGGTGCCACTTACACGTACGAAGGTAAAAGCTGTAAAATTGATTCTATAACCGCGAACGTAAAAAAATGCGCCGTCAACTTGGGGAAGCAAGGGCGAGGATATGAAATTCCAGAAATATAACTCAGCTGCAGTATCGATTAATATTTTAGAGGACGAGATCAACAAGGCAATTAAAGGCCAAGAACTCAAGTTTACCGATGACGATGAAAAAGAGTATGTATTCCACGACATTAAAGTGGATATAACTACGTCAGGACTTACAATAACTGGCAAAGTTAAAGAAAAAGAAACTACCGGCTTTAACTCATATGTTGCGGCGTTCTTATTGGGCACTGCTGCTGATGATTACGATGTTACGATCACCACCAGCAAAATAAACGTCGAAAACAACGTAATATGGCTTGATAACCCTAAAATTGAAAGCCAATATGAAGCAATTAACACTTATATTAGAAAATATATAAACCAACGTGTAGATTTGAAAAAAGAAATGAAAGATCAAGATTTTGAGGCAACTCCTTTAACACTAGGCAGCATCGAGTTAAAAAACGGAAGCATCACAATCACGACAGCCGCATCGCCGACAGCGATAACAGGTACAACGTACAAGTATCCAAAATCTGCGCCTGATAATAATTCTTCAACGGATGAAGATGATTCTTCAAACAATGATTCGTCGAATGATAATGACTCATCAAGTAACGGTAATGATTCAGACAACAATAACAACAATAATGATGACGCTTCATCAAGCGATAACAACTCGTCAAACAACAACAACAGCAATAGCAATAATAGTTCCTCAAATCTCAATGAGTTAAGCGACAATACTAAAGCGAATTTCTTGAGACAAAGCGTTCAAAATCTCATCAACGCGAAACTTCAAGCTGTCTTAGGCACTCTTGCTCAAAATTTCCCGTTCAAAGCGACGGCAAAAACAACAAGCGGCGGAACTAAAAATATAACTAATGCTCAATTAAATTCAGCACTCGGGAGCGATAATCAGGGTGAGACAATGCTTCTTCCAACCCAGACCGTTAGCGAACCGGGAACATATATTCTTGGTGCTGTGTCGTTGAGCGATTACGAAGTTGGAACAAAAATTGCTCTCTTTATGCTTGTTGAATCGGCTACAGGCTTCAATCTTGCTGCTGTAAGTTCAAATTCAAATAATGATGTCAAGGTTGCTGAGACAGTTTCAAAAGGAGCTTTTTTCACGGACGCCAACGGAAATACAATTACAGAAGTGCCTTCGAGCGGCGAAGTTATAGCAATAGCTCCTATGGAAGCTGGAGTTGAATACATACCGGTCATTACATTAGCCGAAGAAAGCAAAAACGCAATTAGACGCTCCGGCGACGGTTGTGATATAGGGCTTGGAGCAATAACACTTGCAATTTTATCGTTAGCGTTTTTCAAAAAGCATTAAGAATTTTTAATTTAATTACAGGCTGTGAATTTATAACGGCCTGTTTTTAATATCCCATTAAAATATCCGCAAGATTATCTATATTATCTTTGTTCTCTTTCTTATCATCATTAGTATGATTATTTTCGTGAGCTTGCTCTCGTGCTTGCTTGGATAAGTTTGCGAGTCTTTCTCTTGAAGCTGGATGAGAATTAAAGCCGTTTGCTTCTGTTTCTAAATTATTTTCGTCAAATCTTTTCATAGCGTTATAAAGTCCCCACGCGCTATAATTCGCTTTGACTAAAACCTTCACGCCGTAATTGTCGGCTTCAGTTTCCTGCTCGCGGCTGAATTTACTTTCTTTTAATTCGATGTCTATATTCCCGACGGCTTGAGCTAAATCGTCAGCGCGTTCTAAATTTGCCTGCATTATAGAGCGAACTGTATCAGACAAAGCAAAATTATTATAATGTCCTAATTTAATATGCCCTAACTCATGAGCTAATACTCCTGCAATTTCGCTTTCGGATTCTAAAATTTTCATTAAGCCTGTCGTAACGTGGACGCTATAATCGCCATCATCATCGTAAGCTACCCAAGCGTTAGGATCGCCCTCAGATTCAAAATTCATCGGAAGCTCAGAAAAATTTTCGGCGCGCGCTATATTTTTCCACGCCCGCAGAACTGTTTTTTTATTAACTTCAGCAAAGGCCGAGCTAGCGAAAATAAAAATTAAAATTATAGGAAAAAGTTTTCTCATTTTTTACTTCCTGATTCCTAATTCCTACTTGTTTTTTAGTCTTCCCAGTCGATAGAGTCTAAAATTTTTTCAAAGTCTGAAGTTAAATCGTCGTCATCAAAGCCGCTCATAGAAATTACTAAATAATATCCTTCTGCGCCTGTTATTAAAGCAATGCTCTCTGCACCTGCAGCGTTCACGAAAGCAAAATTATAATCTCCGTCTTCGTCTTGTTCTAAGTCTCGGCCATCCATTTGAATATAAAGTCTTTCAACTATGTCTGTTAGATCAGCCTCGCCCATTTGGTTAAAAGCTATAGCTACAGAAGCCTTTTTAGTTTTATGTTTCAAGACGAGAGTTGAGTTTTGAAGTTCGCCTTCCCAGCCGTTAGGAACTTCAGCGCGGAAATTTCCAAAGGCCTTAACACTTGCCGCCGCACCCGAAGCAAATATTAAAATTAAAATTAAAGAACATAAAAATTTTTTCATCAAAAACACCTCCGCGAAAATTATATAAAAAATTAGCCGCGACTCGATAATCGAACCGCGACTATAAAAATCAAGTTTTTTAATTTTTATTTCTCGACGATTGAATCCATCATTTTTACTATATCATCAGGAGCATTGTCTGCACCGGTGATAACGAAAAGAGCATAGTTTTTATCGTCGCCTGAAAGTACTGCTTTGCTTTCGACACCGTTGGCATTTGAGAAAACAAACTGGTAAGCACCGTCTACAAGCTGAAGGTCTTTGCCGTTAAGCTCTTTGACAAAAGCATCAGCAAAATCTTTGAGGCTGTCGCCGTCAAGGGTATCTACTGAAATGCTAACTGCTGCGGAATTGTCATTTTTGACGATGCCGACTGTTTCGCCGTCCTGTTCAGCTGTCCAGCCTTCAGGAACATCGATTGTGAATTTTCCAAAATCCTGAACACCAGCGAATGAAGCTGCCGCGAAAATAGCAACGAGTGTTAATGCCATAAATAAACGTTTCATAATTTAAGAAAACCTCCTAAAAAACTTTATGAAAAAATTATTGCACGGGAAAATTTTATTTCAATATGCTCAACATGACATTCACGCAGTTAAATTGACGTTCACGCATTACAATATAAAATAATATCGACTTTGAAAATTTTATCGTCCGTTTTAATCTTTAACGAACCGCTGTAACGTTCTATGATATTTGAAACTGAAATTAATCCGAGCCCGTGTCCTTCGCGTGATGAGACAGGCAGGCCGTCATGATTAAATTTTAATTCGCCTTCAAAAGGATTATCAATCGAAATGCCAAGCATAGCTTCAGAAAGCATTAACGAAATTACATTTATATTTCTTATAGTTTTATTTTCTAAATTTTCGACGGCATTCAAAGCGTTTTCAATTAAATTTCCAAACATAGCGCAATAATCTGACTCATTGATAGGAAGAACTGCAGGAAGTTCAAGACGCCATTCAATTTTAATGCCGCGTTTTTTTGCTAATCTGTCGTAGTGTGAAGCTACGGCATCGACAGCATTATTAGCGCAGAATAAAACATAATTTCGAGTCCCTTCTGTTAATTGCTGAGTGTAGTCTAAAATTTTATCAATATTTCCGACTCTCGCAAATTCAGATAAGACCGCGATATGCTGCCTGAAATCATGACACAAAGCTCGTGTTTCGTTCATATAATGTTTAAGTTCGTTGTAACGTTTGCTTTCCATTTGAAGTAAATTATTTTCTTGCTGTAACTTTGCGCTCTTGGTCAGGCTCGCAGTAATTCGCCAGAAAATTTCATAGAACATAAAAACCGCGAACAATACAAATATTATTAACACAATCGATATAGGCCGAATCCGCCCTATTATCATTAACGGAGGATTAATCGGTGCCATCCAACAAATCACAGCAGCCATAACTAAAGGAATTAAACATAAATAATTCCAAGTGTTTTCTAATAATTCTTCATTAAGCAGAGTCGGAATTTTTTTTGTAAGAGTCCTAAAAAAAAACGCACCGCTGATAAATTCAAGACCGAGACACGCTATTGACGATTGAAGCATAAAAAGCCGTGTTTTATACCAGATTATATTTTGAATTTCTTTCGGCGCCATTAAAGTTATCGTAAAAAAATTTGACCACGCACAAAGCATTAACGAATTAAAAAAGCAAAAAATTTTTTTCGTAAAGCTCAAATTAACAACCCAACAATAAATCACAAAAAGCAAAATTAAAACAGGAATTAAAATTGTTCGGACTCGGAAAGAATATAGCAAAGCTAAATACGCAGCCGCGAAAATTAAAATCAAAATTAAAATTCCTGAGATAAAAAAATCACGGCGAGAATTAATTTTCAAATATTTAATCACTGGCAGCAAAGCAAATATTACCGCAGGAATTATCATAGAAAATTCAAGCAAATATCTAAAAAAAATTTCAAAGTTCATGCCTCGCGCTCCTGATTCTCGAAAATTGATACTGAGTGAAAGATTCTATAATATTTTTTCGCCTCCTGACATGAATAGCGTATTGCGAGCCGTCTTTCATTATGAAGGATTCTTTATCTTTACTTAAAGATAAAACACTATCCATATTAATAATAACGCCGCGATTACATTCAAGGAAACGCGGAACTTCTAATAAAATTTTTTCAAGCTCTTTGAAAGTCATGCTGCAAGTTAAAGTTTCGCCGCCGCTCGTTATAATTTCGACGCTATGATTATTAGAAAGAACAACAGAAATATTTTTAAGAAAAATTTTATAATTGCTTCGTGAAATTTTTATATTTATAAAAGGCTCTGGAGTTTCCAAGATTTTAATAGCTTCTCGCAAAACATAATCGAGTCTTTCAGGCTCAAAAGGTTTCAAAATATAATCGAAAGGATGAAGCGGAAAAGCCTCGAAAGCAAATTCTTTTGATGTTGTTGTAAAGACAATTAAAATTTTGCTGTCGATTTCGCGGAGTTTTTCAACGGTTTCAATGCCGTTGATCATGTTCATTATTATATCCATGAATACAATTTGAAATTTTCCGGGCTCAAAGATTTTCAAAATTTCTTCGCCGTTTCTGAAAGACTCAATCTGAAAATTTTGATTATTATAGTTTTCAAAAAGCCATTTATTTATTCCGCGCTGAAGTTTCTCACTGTCAATACGACTATCATCAACGACAGCAATATTTAATGAATTTTGATTTTCCATTTATAAAAACAAGCCGGAGTCTTAATAATTAAGTGTTAAGATTCCGACTTGAGGCGTATTAATTTTTATGCCAAAGTAGAGAGAGCTGCGCGGAGTTTTTCGACTTGAGCAGAGAGATTTGCAACTTGCTGTTTCAACATTTCGTTTTCAACTTCAAGCTGAGAATAGACGCCGGATTTTTTCTCAGGGAGATTCAGCGACGGTGATTTTGCTTTTAATGTATTAGCTACGGCTTTTGTAACGGCTGCTTTGCCTTTTGCTGTCGTCGCAGCTTGAGCTGTGTGAACTCTTGCGGCTTTTGGAACATCA
>JAFVEW010000286.1 GCA_017475805.1 Synergistaceae bacterium
AGATTCACAGAATCTATTTTTAGCAAAGAAATTCAGTGTCATAACGTCCTCGAATAAGTCATAGCCGCAAGTTCCGAACGTTAATAAATCTGCTTTCTTCTCTTTTTCATCGTACTTCATTGCGTCCGTATCGAACTCAAAACGGTTTACAAATCCTAATTGCCCGTCATTCCCTGATATAAATCCATTAGCTAAGAAATTCCAGTGCCTTTCAGGCTGTGGCGCGTAACTGTCTGTAACTTTTCCGTCCTTTACTATACCCGCTACCTTTACTTTTACAATCTCGCCGTCTTCATTGACTTTTGCGAATTCGTGTCCTACGTAATTTAAGTTTTCAGCATTGACCGCTACAAATTTTCCAACGTTAAAATCAAAGAATAAATGCTCGTGTACAATTCCGATATTGCTACCATCTTCAAACATTATTTTAAAAACATCACGCCCGTCTAAATCGCAGCCTCTGAAAAACGCCATCAATGAAGCACTCGTTACTTCTCCTTTATCGAAATCCCATACTAAAATCTCATCGTCATCTTTTAAATCTCTCACTGGAACTTTCTCGCCGTCAGCAAGTGTTACAATCGTATCTCCCGTAACGCAAGACCTTTGTTTTTGAGTAACGACAGTGTCGTACATTTCAGGCTTGCTATTTTCTAGTTGTTGCCAAGTTTGCCAGAAATTAAACGCAGGCATTATTCCGGCATAAGCATTTTGATAGGCTTGTGAAGGTATCGTCCCGACCGTGTTAATTGCTGATAATAACGAGTTTATATTTCCTTGCGCGCCCTGTAAAGCCGTCCCGTATCCGCCTAGCACTGAATTATAAGCATTTAGATAATTTTTGTTATATGCGTCAGCCGCCTGTTGTCCGAGCCTGCTTACACCTTGATTAGTGATAGAACTATTTAACACACCGCGACTTGATAAGCCATTGAGCATATTTCCCATACTACCCTGAAGCTCTTTATTCACACTTGCATTCATAGCGTTAGTCAAGCCTGACGGAATATTTCCCGTGTTCGTAACGTTCAAAATACTGTCGATAATGCTGTTGCTTTTATCCAGATAACCCGGTATTTTGTCTAAATAATCGCTCTGTTGCTGAATTGCTTTATCTGAAATTCCCTGTAAATTTGAAAACGAGCTAGGGTCAAAACTTTGTAATCCGGGATAAATTTTGTCATAAAGTGTTTTAGCCAGTGTGTTTAACTCTTCAGGCATCGGATCTCGTTTCTGAACTTGTTGCGAACTTGTCTTGCTACTTCCGAAAAATTGTAAATCAAAATTTCTCATAACTTTTTCTACTCCTTGCGTTTTTTAGTCTTTTACTTCCTACTTCCTAACTCCTACTTCCTAACTCATAATTGCTTCTCTGTCTATTTCTACTTCATAGCCGATAACTTTAACATTTCCGTACTTTCTAGCCCAAGCCTTAGGATTTCGTTGTGTGAAAGCTCTGATTTTCTTTAGATTGAAAATGCTCATTACTGTATTTTTCAGAAATTTTGCCCAATATTTGCCGTCGCCGCACATATGGTGAATTTCTAATATATCATCATTAATAAAATAAGTAATAAATCCGTGTCCTTCGTGAAATTGTATTATTTCATCAGGGGCGAGCCTTAAATCCTTATCTCCGCCGTGTTCTTGATAATATTTAATCCATTCGTTTTTAGTCATTTATTTTTTCCTAATTAATAGAAAGGATAGAGCTTCCGCGCGAGAAGCCCCATTATGCCTCTATGTAATACAATAGGATTTTTATGAAAAATTGAAAAACAGTATATTAATTATATCATACTGTAAACGTTCCTACTTCCTGCTTCCTAACTCCTACTTATCTTTTCCGCTTTTTCGCTCATTTTGACGCAATAAGACAGCGTTTCAGCTACCCTGCTCAATGCCCGTAAATCCGCGATAACTAAATCAGCCTTTATATCGTCGCCCTCTTTAATCATAGACTGAACTTTTACTTGTTGTTCTTGCAAAAAACTATTCAAGAAAACAAGTGTTGCTTTTGCTAAATGCCCTTTCTCGATTTCTTGTTCCATAACTAATTGTTCTTTCTCGTTCATTGCTCTTTGTCCTTGTAAATGTTTTCGTAAATTGTGCTTATATCATCATTTTGGCGTTTTGCCTTTTCAGGCTCTTTGAATATCTCACTGTCGATAGCTCTTTGTAA
>JAFVEW010000287.1 GCA_017475805.1 Synergistaceae bacterium
CGAATGGGATTCTTTATTGCTTAGATTAATGGGAAGCCCTGACGCAAAACAAATTGACGGTCTCGGAGGTTCTTATTCCGTTACGAGCAAAGTCGCTATCATTAAAAAATCTGACAATCCTGACGCCGATGTCGATTACACGTTCGCTCAAGTTTCAGTCGATAAGCCTCTTGTGAGCTACAAAGGGAACTGCGGAAATATTTCTTCGGGCGTTGGACCTTTCGCGATTGAAAAAGGACTCGTGAAAGCTAAAGACGGCGTTACGAGCGTGAGAATTTTCAACACTAACACTCAAAAAATTATCGAGGCTGACGTTCAAACACCGAACGGCGAAGTAGCTTATTTAGGAGATTTTGCAATAGCCGGAGTACCGGGAACTGCTGCTCCTGTGAAATTAAAATTCGTGAAACCTTCAGGCACTCTCGGAAAAGGTTTGCTTCCGACTGGAAATGCCGTTGACGTTCTTGAAGTTCCTGATTTTGGAAAAGTCGAAGTTTCTATCGTTGACGCTGCTAACCCTTTAGTTTTCGTGAAAGCAAAAGACGTTGGCTTAACCGGCAAAGAACTTCCCGACGAACTCAAAGCAGATCAAAAAATGCTTGACCTTCTCGAAAAAATTCGCGGACTCGCAGCCGTTAAACTTGGCCTCATTGAAGATTACACCCGTTCAGCTTGGGACACTCCGGGAATTCCTAAAATGACTTTCGTGGCCGAAGCCGATGATTATAAAACTTCAGACGGCAAAGAAATTTCTAAAAAACAAATTGACCTGCTCTCTCGTATGATGTCAATGCAGAAGCCTCACCCGAGCTACGCAATGACAGGAGCGATGTGCACAGCAGCAGCAGCCGTAACGCCGGGTTCAATCGTGAATCAAGTTTTAGCTCCGAATGCTGACACTCAATTCATCAGAATCGGACACCCCGCAGGAATTTTGGAATGCGGCGCGGATTTCAGACTCGAAAACGGAAATAAAATCCCGGAAGTCGATGACACTTTCGGTTTCAGAACTGCCAATTTAATAATGGAAGGAATTGCAACAATTAGGAACTAGGAACTAGGAAGTAGGAACTGAAATTAATTCGGAATGCGTAATGCGGAATGCAGAATTAAAAAAATAAGGGGGATAAAAAAATGTTACAGGAATATTTACCGATAATTTCACTCGTTGTTTTAGCAGTTGTCGTTGCGATAGGTTTCATCAAGAAAATCAATTTAGGCTTTTTCGCACTTGGTGCGGCGTTCGTTTTAGGCACTGTCGGAGGAATGAAGGCTTCACAAATCACAGCTGGCTTCAGTTCTTCAATGTTCGTTACTTTGGTCGGCGTTACGTTTATGTTCGGAATGGCTTCACAAAACGGAACACTTGATTTATTTTCAAAGAAAGTTGTCGCTCTCGTCGGTAAACGCACGATATTAATTCCGATTTTGATGTTCTTGCTCTCTGCATTTATTTCAGCGATCGGACCCGGCCACATTGCAGCAGGAATTTTGATGACGACTTTCGCTATGTATCTTGCTTTTGAAATGGACATTAACCCGATGGCAACGTCTTTATATGCAAAACTCGGAGCTAACGCGGGCTGTGCTTCGACGCTTTCATTAACGGGAATTTTGGCCGCTCAGCTTTCAACGCCTCTTGGATATTCAGGTTTCGGGCTGCATTTATTTTTATCGACTTTGCTTTCAGGATTTATTTTCACTCTTGTAGTTTACATTTTATACAAAGGTTATAAAGTTAAAGCCGATAACCCTTTAAAATGGTCAGAAATTCCGAAGTTCAATCGCGAACAAAGAATCACAATCGCAGTTATAATTATCGTAGTAATTTGCTGCATTGGCTTTAAACTCGACACTGGATTATTCGCCTTCTTGGCCGCTAGCGTTTTAATTCTCACCGGTTGCGCTGATGAAAAGAAAGCAATAAAGGGAATTCCTTGGGGAACTTTGGTCTTTATCTGCGGCGTTGGAGCTTTGGTCAACGTTATCAACAAACTCGGCGGAATCACGTTAGTTTCAGATTATCTCAAAACTTTAATGAACGAGAACACAGCGACTCCGGTAATGGCGGCAACGTCAGGAATTTTATCTTGGGTAAGTTCAACGACGGGGGTAGTTATGCCGGCACTCTATCCGATAGCGGCGGAAGTTACGAAAACATTCTCGAGCGTCAGTTACGTTGAATTAATTTCGGCGATCACAGCGACATCATTCGCAGCTGCAATCAGCCCTCTTTCAACAGGCGGAGCGATCATAATGTCTTCTTATTCGGCTTCAAAAGAAACAACGACCGAAGAAATGAATAATATGTTCAAAACTTTGTTCTTGCTTTCAGTTGCGAACGTAGCGATTAACGTTTTATTAGCTTGGCTCGGCGTGTTTAATCTCGGACATCTGTTTTATTAATGAGGAGTGAGAAGTGAGGGGTGAGGAGTTATAGTAAAAACACTTTAAAACTGTACCCCCTCGCCACTTTGTGGCTCTAATTCAAAACCCCTCTGTCAACTTCGTTGACATCTCCCCTTTCAGGGGCGACAAGAAAAACATTGTTCCTGTCTCGTTTCTCGTCCCCCTTGCTAAGGGGGGAAATCGGCGCAAGCCGGAGGGGTTTGTTACAAAAAATGAGTTCTTTTACCATAGGCGTGTTGTTTAGCTCCTCATTTTTTTTTTCGATTTTTTATGAAAATCGCAAGAGGTAAAATTGCCGTTACAGCAAGAAAGCCACTATTGCAGCCACTTCCGCAGCCGTGATGAATACTATCATTAGCGTCCGCTTCCATTGTCAAAAATTGCACATAAGGCACGTTGGCCTGCGCAAGATACACTAAAATATTGAAGTCTCTGCCGTCGTAATCGCCTGACAAAACATTGCCGTTATCGTCAACAAGATAACCGTTAGAGCCGTCCGAAGCTTTGATTGAATCTGAAGCGTCAGCCGTAAATGCTGAATTTTGAGTGTCTTTTACGAAATCATAATAAGGTGCAACGTGATAAGTCAAATTTCTACAGCCTTTCAGATATTCGCGCTGTTCATCCGAAATAACGAGCTTCATAAGATAGACACCGGGCTCGCTGACTTGTATCGGCGAAAGTTCTGCAACTATTTCAAGCAAAGTTCCATTTAGTTTGGCCTTTATGGAAATTATGAAAGCTTTTAAATCTAAACCCTCAGGAATCGTAACATTCTCAAGTGTGGTGAAAAATTCAACGCCGTCCGGTAAATTTTGAAGTATTTGCCTGTATTTTCCTTCGATGATTTTTTTAACGGTTTCACTCACAGTTTCAAAATAAAAATCGTCAGTTCCTTTTTTGCCGGAGCTTGAATTATCTTCTTGTGAATCAGAAGAATCATCTTTTTTTGAATCGTCATCGTCATCACCGGAGTCATCACCGCTCGGATTATCATCGTCGTTGTCGTCTCCGTTGTCGTCGTCGCCGCTCGGTTTGTCATCATCGTCAAGGGCGTCGTTGCCTGGATCGTCATCGTCGGGATTATCATCACCGCCCGGATTATCATTATTAGCTTTTGTAACCGTAATAGTTAGGGTTGCTGGTTCGCTTGATTTACTTATCTCGAACAATGTCGCAGTCGCTTTAACTTTTACAGAATAATTGCCCGCGTCTGTCGTTGAAGTCGGTTTTGCTGTAACAACTCCAGTGGCAGCGTCAAAAGTTATCCAGTTCGGCCATTCATCTGAATTTTCAAGCGTCGGCACAAGATTTTCCTGTGGATCATCGATATATGTTGCTGTACCAGCGGCTTTGAATGTCGCAGTTCCTGTCTCGCCTTGTTTTACAGTAAGAGTTTCAGGTGCGTCAGTGAAATTAACTGCGAGCGTCGGAACGTCTATTTCAACTGCGCCAATATCG
>JAFVEW010000288.1 GCA_017475805.1 Synergistaceae bacterium
AAAATCTTGACTCGGCATTAAAGCGTGCGACGCCTATTCTTGATACAGAAGAATACAAAAACTCTCTCGAAAAAACGAGGCGAAAATATAATCCCGAAGCAGGACTTTTGGATATTTTGCCGATTAATGTTTTAGGGAAAATTATGGGGCAATACTGGGGGCGTTTCGCGCCGTATTTTGATAATAAACCGTTTTTAACTTACTGGAAAGATCGTTTTGATAAATTGCAATGGGTTAGGAATCCTGTCGTTCACGCTCACCCGGAATATTTGAAGAAAGAAGATATTGAAGAAGTCCAGGCGATTTGCAGCGAGCTTAGTGATTGTCTTTCAAAAGGCAAATAATATAACGAACAACGAAAAAATAGGCCGTTTTTTGGGTTTGCCAATAGTTTTGTGTAATTAATTTCATATCTTAAAAACTCGTTCAACCCAAAAAATGGCAAACTGATTTTGGGCCAATCCAAAATTTCTGACAGGCATAGTCCATTCTTTAGCGGTTTTACTGAGTGTCAGATATAGTCAAAGAACTTTAAAAATTGAACAAGAAGCATCATCAAATTTTTGAAAATATGGAACTGAATCAGCTAATTTTTTCTTTTCTTGAGCCGATTTCAAAAATGTTCCATCGGATTTAATTCGGGGGAATACGGCGGTAGAAATATTATTTTTATTCCGTATTTCTTGGCTATATCATTAAGACGGTTTTTGCGATGAAATGAAGCATTATCCATTACTACAACTGTTCCTTGTTTTAGTAACGGTATAAGGTGTTTTTTCAAACTACGCTTCAAAAAACTGAAAGTGCATCATTCCTTTATACTATAGTGGGGCTAATATTCGATTATTTTTTTGCGCTGCTACTATATTTGTCCTTTCAAATTTATGTCCATAAACTTTTCCGTAGACTCTTGCTCCTTTTAGGTGAATGAGCATATTTACGCGATAAACACTTATCTATGCCGGTTTCATCAATATAGGCAATTTTTTCTTGGGAAACATTTTTGATTTTTTCAAGGTATTCCTTTACTTTTTGAGGGTCTTGCTCATAATAACGCGTGGTCTTTTTTTCGCGTTATATTCAACTTTCTTAGGGATTTTCGTATAGCTGTTGAAGGACACCGAACATAACAGCAATTTCACTCAAATAAGCTTCAGGATTAGCCTTAACATATTCTTTTAATTTCTCTGGGTCTATTTTCTTGAACGGCCGCCTTATAGGATGTTTTTTAAGTTCCCTTCTTTAACTGATTTTCCAATTATATATTGTCGTTACCGAAACTCTAAAAACTGTTCTAGTCTGTGCTAACGTGTGCCCCTCATGCCAATATTCCAAAGTTCTTTTTCTATATTTTCATCGTATGCCATAATTTTACATTGTATATTTTTTAAGTTTTTTAGCTATATCACCAATAACGTTTATTTAAAAATTTTCTTATTGACTTATAGCCACTCTGTGAATATACTTTGCAAAAATTTTTTATAACGAGGTATTAGTAGCAGGTGCTAAAAAATCGAAAAACACGGCAGGACAAATTATTAAAAATAATTTCTTCTAATCCTATGATAACAGATAACGAACTGGCGCAGCGTCTTGATGTCAGCGTCGGCACTATTCGTCTTGACCGCGCATTGATGGGCGTACCTGAGCTTCGTGAAAGAATTAAAACAATGGCCGAAGCAGCCGTCAGCAAATTGCAGTCTCTAAGTCCTTCTGAAGTAATCGGCGAGCTTTTAGAGCTTGAGCCTGATAGATTAGCGTTGTCAATTCTGCGAACTGCTAAAGATATGGCTTTTCGATTTACTGACATAGTGAGCGATAATTATATTTATGCTCAGGCCGGATCTATAGCGGTCGCTGCTATAAATGCCGCAAAAGTTATAATAGACTCCATGCGAGGCGAATACAAAGGTCATGCCCGTGTCGGAGATATTTTAATAGCGCGTGCAAAAGTCGGCGTAAATCATGACGGCAAAAAAATTGTAAGCGTTCACACAAAAGTCGGCGACAAAGAAATTTTCGTAGGACGTTTTATTATTAAAATCTTAGATTAAGGCAGGTGAAAAATTTTGAGCGAGAAAAATATCGTTATTGCACTTGACGCTATGGGCGGCGACCATGCACCTAAAGAAATTTGCGCAGGAGCTTTGAGAGCCGTTGAAACTTATGATGATATTGAAATCGTTTTGACGGGCGACAAAGAAAAAATTAAATCTTGCGGCGTTAATCATTCACGTATCCATATCGAACATGCAAGCGAAATAATTGACCCTGACGAACACCCAGCTAATGCCATTAGGAAAAAGAAAAATTCAAGTTTAAGAATAGCTATGGAAATGGTTAAGCGAGGCGACGCTCAAGGCCTCGTTTCAGCAGGAAGCACGGGAGCAATCGTTGCGGGCGGAGTTCTTGTTGTCGGACGTTTGCCAGGCGTTGACAGACCTGCTCTCGGTGTTCCGATACCGTCGGTCGAAAAAGTTTCATTAATGCTTGACGTAGGGGCGACTGTTCGCTGTACTCCTAAAAATCTTCTGCAATTTGCTTTGATGGGCGAATTATATTCAAAGAAAATTTTGAAAGTCGAAAATCCTGAAATAAAATTATTATCAAACGGCACAGAAGAAATTAAAGGCGATGATACAGTCTTAGGAGCTCGCGAATTAATCGAGCAGCATGGAAATATAAATTTCTGCGGCTATATCGAAGGCAATGAAGTTGTCGCCGGACATGCTGACGTTATCGTTTGCGACGGTTTCAACGGCAATATCGCGCTAAAACTCGGTGAAGGAATAATGCAAAGTTTGAAATCGTTATTGACCGACGAAGTTAAAAAATCTTTCATGGCTAAGGCCGGAATGCTTTTAATGGCTCCAGTCGTAAAAAAATTATGGAAGAGATTTAATTACGAACAATACGGCGGTTCACCTTTGTTAGGCGTAAAGGGAGCTGTGATTAAAGCTCACGGACGTTCAAAATCTCCGGCTATTTTAAGCGCAGTATCAGTCGCAAGGAATTTTATAATTGAGAAAGTCAACGACCAGTTAGAAATAAGAGAATAAAGAACAGGGAGTGATTTAATAAAAATGTTGTTAAGAGAAGATAATAGAATTTGCAAATTACTCGGAACGAAATATCCTTTAATTCAAGGCGGAATGGCATGGGTAGCAAACGCTGAATTAGCTTCGGCCGTCAGCAACGCAGGAGGCTTAGGAATAATCGCAGCAGCAGCAACTCCGCCTGATATTTTGGAGCAGGAAATAATCAAAGCTAAAAAATTAATCGAACCCGGCCGTCCTTTCGGGCTTAATATAATGTTGATGTCCCCGACTGCTGAAAGTGCTTTAGAAATCGCTTTGAAGCAAAAAGTTCCAGTCGTTACGACAGGAGCAGGAAGTCCTGGAAAATTTCTTGAAAAATTAAAGCCCGCTGGAACAATCGTAATTCCTGTAGTAGCTTCAGTAGCTCAGGCTAAACGAGTAGAAAAGCAAGGAGCAGACGCTGTCGTAGCTGAAGGCATGGAAGCAGGCGGACATATCGGCGAACTTACAACAATGGTCTTAACGCCTCAAATCTCGCAGGCTGTAAAAATTCCTGTAATTTGCGCAGGCGGAGTAGCTGACGGTCGCGGAGTTGTTGCGGCATTTGCTCTCGGTGCAGAAGGCGTCCAAGTCGGAACAAGATTTATTTGCTGTGAAGAATGCACTGTTCATGCGAATTATAAGCAGGCTGTAATAGACGCCCGCGACAGAAGCACGGCAATAACAGGACAGTCTTTAGGGCACCCGGTGAGATGTCTTAGAAACAAATTAACGGCTGAATTTGAAAAACTCGAAGCTGCTCAAGCTCCCGCAAGTGAAATCGAAGCATTAGGAACAGGAAAGTTACGCGCCGCTGTTGTCGACGGTGATACTGACTGGGGCTCATTAATGGCTGGCCAAAGCGCGGCAATGGTCAACGATATTCTTCCGGCTAAGACGATTATCGAAAATATGTTCGCCGAAGCTGAAAAAATCGTTCAGAGAATACAATAATTTTTTTTCAGAAAGGAAGTTATATTCATGAGTATGTTCGACGAGAGAAGTTTATCTGAGCAAGGCGACCCGATGTTCAAACATAATTTTGACGTCATGCACGCCGGCGGTATAGGAAGAGCTAATGACAGTTCTCAAGCTTCAAGCATGTCTTATAAACCGGGCGGACAGTTCAATGACTTAACGAAGCAAAATTTAAGCTACGGATACAGCTATAATTTGCAAAATTCTCCGAGTCAGCCAGAGCAGCCCAAGACCGCAAAAGTTCAAAGAGGTTATTAAAAAAGCAAGTAGGAATTAGGAGTTAGGAAGTAAAAAGTATGAGTGAAAATAAATACGCTTTATGTTTTCCCGGTCAAGGTTCACAGTCAATCGGAATGGGCAAAGAAATTTACGAGGCTTTTCACGCCGCTAAAGATGTCTTTGACGAAGCCGACGACGCTTTGAATTTTCATTTGACTGATTTAATTTTCAACGGCGACGAAAAAGAATTAACTTTAACTAAAAATTCTCAGCCCGCGATAATGACTGTGAGCATTGCTGCGTTAAGAGTTTTAATTAACGAAATGAAAGCTAATATTAATCCGGCTTGCTGTGCAGGTCATAGCTTAGGCGAATACACAGCTCTTGCGGCCTCTGAAGTTCTTTCTTTTAGGGACGCCGTTCAGCTTGTTCATAAACGCGGAATTTTTATGCAGGAAGCAGTCCCCGAAGGTCAGGGAGCTATGGCGGCTATGCTCGGTCTTGACGAAGACGGAGTTAAAAAACTTTGCGATGATTTAGCTCCGAACGGTGAAATTCAGCCCGCTAACTTTAATTCACCCGGCCAAGTCGTAATTTCAGGCTTAAATGAATTTATTGATAAAGCGATCGAAAATGCTAAGACTTACGGAGCTAAAAAAGGCGTTAAATTAAATGTCTCTGCGCCGTTTCATAGCGTTTATATGAAGCCCGCCGCTGAAAAGTTAAAAGAAGAATTTGAAAAAATTTCATGGAACGAAGCAAAATTTGATATTATTGCTAACGTCAGCGCAAAGCCCGTTAAAAATCCTGACGAAATTCGCAGCTCTCTTTATCGTCAGACTTTTAGCCCTGTTTTATGGCAGCAAAGCGTTGCTTATATGGCCGACACTTTAGGAATTAATAATTATTTCGAGATCGGAGCAGGCGAAGTTCTTTCGGGATTAATTAAGAGATGTAAGAAAGGCACGAATTTATTTTCAGGAGCAACGCCGGAAAAATTAGAGAAAATTTGCGAGGAGTTAGGAAAATGTTAGCACTCGTTACGGGAGCTTCAAGAGGTATCGGACGCGCTATCGCTCTTGAGCTTGCTAAAAATAATTTTAATGTCGCAATAAATTTTAATAACAGTGAAGAGCCTGCTAAAAGTCTTCGCGACGAAATAAAAACGCTCGGCGTTAAAGCTGAAATTTTCAAAGCTGATGTCAGCGATTATAATCAAGTTTCAGAGCTTTTTAAGAATATTAAAGAATATTTTAATGAATCTGTCAGCGTTCTTGTTAATAATGCAGGCGTTACTCGCGACACTTTATTAATGCGAATGAAAAATGAAGACTGGCAAACAGTCATTAACACTAATCTCAACGCTGCTTTCTATTGCACTCGTGAGGCTATTCGCGATATGGCTAAGGCTCGCTATGGACGAATTATTAATATTGCGTCTGTCGTAGGTTTAACAGGCAACGCAGGCCAAGCTAATTACGCTGCTTCTAAAGCTGGTATAATCGGCTTCACTAAGTCAATAGCCCGTGAATATGCTAATCGCGGAATAACTGCAAACGCAATCGCACCAGGCTTTATTGAAACGGATATGACGGAAATCTTAAAGCCCGAAGTTAAAGAGGGTATATTAAAATCAATTCCCGTAGGTTCAATAGGGAAGCCTGAAGACGTCGCTAAGGCCGTGTTATTTTTTGCAGGCGAAACAAGCTCATATATCACCGGGCAAGTTTTAGCAGTTGACGGCGGAATGACAATGATTTAAGCTATTACGAGAATTTTTTAAGCGACTATCTCATAAGGGAGGTGAATTAACATGACTAAGGAAGAAGTTGTAGCAAAACTCAAAGGGATCGTAGCCAACCGTCTTGATGTTGAAGAAGATCAGGTTACGGAAGACAAATCTTTTGTTGAAGATTTAGGTGCAGACTCTCTTGACATAGTTGAGCTTATCATGGGGATCGAGGACGAATTTGGAATCGAAATTCCTGACGAAGACGCCGAGAAATTAACGTCAGTCGGCGAAGCATTGAAGTACACGCTTGAGAAAATCAACGTGGAAGACTAAAAAACTCAGTGAGGAGTGAGGAGTGAGGAGTTAGAGGTTAAAAAACTTCTGCTCTTCTAAGTTGATTGTAGATTACTGCAATTAATCCTCCTCCTTTTTTATATAAAAATTAAATTTATTTTAGGAGATGAAAAATTTTGAGCGATAAAAAACGCAGAGTAGTCGTAACAGGTCTTGGCCCTGTAAGTCCTATAGCTCTCGGCAAAAAAGATTACTGGCAGGCTCTCAGAGACGGCAAAAACGGCATCGGCCCTATAACGACTTTCGATTTAGGCGACTGCCCCGTTACGTTCGGAGCTGAAATTAAAGATTTTGATCCTTCTGTTTACATGCCGGGCAAAGAAGCTAAACGTTCAGATAGAGCTATTCATTTTGCTGTAGCTGCGGCGAAATTAGCTGTAGAAGATTCAAAACTTGATATTTCAAGTCTTGATCCTTATAGATTAGGAGTTTATATCGGCACAGGTCAGGGCGGAATAGAGACTTCATTCAACAATTTCAAATTAATGATGGAAAAAGGCTCGAAAAGAGTCAGCCCTTATTTCATTCCGATGATGATTAGCAACATGTCAACTGCTTACGTTGCTATAGTCTTAGGAGCTAAAGGTCCTAACCTTTGCGTCGTTACAGCTTGCGCAACTTCATTACACAGCATGGGCGAGGCTTATCATGCTATCGTCCGCGATGACGCTGATGTAATAATCGCAGGCGGCACTGAGGCAGCTTTACGCGCAATCAGCATTGCGGGGTTTGCTTCAATGAAAGCATTATCAACACGCAATGATGATCCTCAACACGCCTCAAGACCTTTTGATAAAGACAGAGACGGCTTTGTAATGGGCGAAGGTGCAGGCGTTGTAGTTCTTGAAGAACTCGAACACGCTTTAGCAAGAGGCGCACATATTTATGCAGAGTTTACAGGCTATGGAACTTCTTGCGACGCAGGACACATTACAGCTCCTGACCCTGAAGCTAAAGGCGCAGCGTTTGCAACAGAAAAAGCTATAAAAATGTCGGGCTGGGATAAATCTCAAGTCGACTATATCAACGCTCACGGAACATCTACAGGGCTTAATGACAAAATGGAAGCCGGAATGATTAACCGTGTCTTCGGCGAAAATGCTAAGAACATCACCGTAACTTCAACAAAAAGTTTAATCGGACATTGTTTAGGAGCTGCCGGAGGTCTTGAAGTCATTGCTTCAATGCAGGCAATCGAAGAAAATTACATTCACCCGACTTTGAATTACGAAACTCCTGACCCTGAATGCGACGTTAATATTGCTACAGGAAAAGGCGTTGATAGAAAAGTTGACAGGCTTTTAGTTAATAGCTTCGGCTTCGGCGGTCATAACGGCGTTTTAGCGTTTGAAAGATATGCCAACGTTTGAAGAAGAATTCGGGCCTCGTAGAAAAAAGGCCGTATTTGATGAGAAAGCCCTGAAAGTCCTTGAAGATAATTTAGGTTACTCCTTCGAGGATAGATATTTACTTGAAGAGGCTTTAACTCATTCGTCATTCTCGCGTGAGAACGGATTATTTCA
>JAFVEW010000289.1 GCA_017475805.1 Synergistaceae bacterium
ATTTTACATGGGTAGAGAAATGTTGTCTTTATTTATTTCGGGCTACCTGTTGCACTTAATATGATAATCTATCCACCTCCACTAACTGGGGAGATGTCAGCTTGCTGACAGAGGGGTTACATTTTTGAAGTGTTTTGGCTATAAAATTGATTCAGATTTAGACGTGTTTATAAAGAAATTCCCCGCCACATCGACGGGGATTTTTGTTCGATGATTTTCTGAAAAATTTTTAACGCTTCGAGAACTGTCTCTTTCCGCGTGCACCCTTCTGACCGAATTTCTTGCGCTCGACCATTCTCGGGTCTCTTGTTAAAAGTCCTTCTTTCTTTAATGCAGGTCTTAAATCAGGATTCATTTTGATTAAGGCTCTTGCAATTCCTAATTTTACTGCTCCTGCCTGACCTGTTAAGCCGCCGCCTGAAGCATTTACAAAAACATCAACGCGGCCTTCGACTCCGGCTGTCTTTAATGATTGATAAACTTGCGACTGCCATACAAGTCTCGGGAAATATTCTTCGACTGCGCGGTCATTGATTTTAATTTCGCCTGTTCCCATACAAATTCTTACACGTGCAAGGGCGTTTTTACGTCTGCCTGTTCCCCATGTATATTTATCGTCTGCCATTTTTAATTACCTCCTGTATGCTTAAATATCAAGACTTACTGGGTTTTGCGCGGTGTGAGGGTGGTTAGGGCCTGCGTAAACTTTCAGCTTGCTTGCATAATTCAGCCTGTTTCTCGGAAGCATTCCTTTGACAACATGATGGAACAAAGCTGCTGGCTTGGTGTTGACTAAAACTCCCCACGGTGTTGCACGATAGCCGCCGGGATGTCCTGTGTGATAATGCCAAGTCGACTGCTCGGCTTTGTGGCCTGTTAATTTAACTTTCTCGGCGTTGATAACGATAACATAGTCGCCCGTGTCAACGTGAGGCGTATAAGTGGGCTTATTTTTGCCCGTTAAAATCTTTGAAATTTCAGCGGCAAGACGTCCTAAAGATCTATCTGTCGCGTCAATAACGTACCATTTTCTTTCAACCTGGCCTTTTTTTGCCAAGTATGAGCTGCTGCCCGTCATGATAAAAATTCCTTTCGATAAAAATTAAAAAATTAAAATTACTTTTATACTCTCTCCGTGAACGGGGGCTTTGTCCACTTCAATAGCTTGCTATTTTACCTTAATAAGGCGTGAATTTTCAAGTTTGCCCGGAAGCCTTCCGCGCTTGGCTAAAGGTTTGCCGTCAATTTCTTTCAAATCCATCGTCATATCCATAGGCACCGCGTGAGCAATGTAGCTGCCTACTCCGAAGACGTCTGCGCCTGCTGCTGCCAAAATTTTAATTCTTTCAGGATTAAGACCGCCTGATACTACGATTTTTACTTTATTAAAACCTTCGGCATCGAGCCTGTAGCGAAGTACTTTCACTAAATCGACAGTAACACCGCCGCGTTCGCCAGGAGTGTCGAGCCTTACTGCCCCGAGTCTGTCGCCCATAGCACGAGCAAGCCTCAAGGCTTCTTCGCACTCGTCGTGGAAAGTATCAACTAAGAAAGTTCGTCCGATTTCCGGAGGCAATGCAGCGTCGTAGGCCTGTGCAAGTTTAAGAGTGTCGCCCATTATTAAAATCGCAGCGTGAGGGACAGTGCCTGACGGTTCACCGCCCGCTAACTTTGCTCCTAAAACGCAGCTTGCAGCAACACAACCGCCAAACTTTACGGCCATAGCTTCCATTACAGGCGAGATAGCAGGGTGAAGATGACGCGCTCCGAATGATAAAACAGGCTTTCCGTCAGCAGCTTCGACACATTCACGAGCCGCCGTAGCCCAAGCACATGAACTCGATAAAATTCCGAGTAAATTTGTTTCGTGAATACCAAAAGCTCCGTAAGGGCCTGTAATCCTAACTAAAACTTCTTTAGGCGTGAAATATTCTCCTTCAGGAATTGCCTCGATTTTAACGGGAGCATCTTTTAGAAGTTCCAAAACTTCAGCAAGTCCTGCGAACATTCCCGTAGTGCGCGTAAAAATTTCAGCTACTACAGGCGTATCGAGTTTATTGACGCTTCTTAAAACATCACGGGTGTTAATAAAATAAATATCCGTCGTTGCGCCTGCTTTTATTTCGTCGTGAGAGGCACTATATAAACGAGCCGGTTCAACCTTCAGGGCTGTTACATCTCTGAGGGAATCTAACATTAATTAATTGCGTCCTTTCTGATTTTTAATTCTTGAAACTTTAATTCAGGAAGACTATGAAGAACGACGTTACCATAAAGACGGCAGCTAAAATTATCGTTAATTTCGTGAGAGGAGTGAAACGCTGCCACTGACCGTTGTTATCAGCCTGAGTGCCGCCGCCGAAGACGCCTGAAAAACCGCCCTGTTTGCGCTGCTGGACGAGAACTGCGAGAATTAAAACGACCGAAACAATTATATGAACGCAAGATAAAATTACTTTCATCAAAATTTCCTTTCTAAATTTACATAAACTAAAAAAAATTCACGCGATTAAGTATATTACAAGCGAGCGCGAAAAAACAAGTAGGAATTAGGAGTTAGGAAGTAGGAAGTGAAAATACACAATAAAAACAAAAGAATTACGAATTGAAAAAAATCTCTAATTGTTTTTATAAAGTTCTTTTAATTTTTCAAAGACGACCTGCGGCACGACATCTTTAACTGTTCCGCCAAAATGGAAAATTTCCCGGACGCTTGAGCTTGAAACATACGAATATTTAGGGTCCGTTACAATAAAGAAAGTTTCAATCTCTGGAGCTAATTGCCTGTTCATTAAGGCCATCTGAAATTCATATTCAAAATCTGACATTGCACGAAGTCCGCGAATTATTACGCTTGCTTGCTGCTGCTTTACGTAATCGACTAAAAGTCCGTTGAAGCTGTCGACTTTGATATTAGAGACATGTTTTAATGACTGTCGAGCCATCTCGCAACGTTCTTCAACACTAAAGGCCGCGCTCTTTCTTTCATTAACAAGAACGCTGACGACAACCTCATCAAAAATTGCCGCAGCGCGTTCAGCTATATAAATATGTCCGTTCGTAATCGGGTCAAACGAACCCGGATATATCGCTCTGACTTTCATTTTTGTTTTAATTTTTATTATTTTTTCGTTCGACAAAAATTTTAGGCTCGAAAACTATTCGGCCGTAAATTATTATAGTCTGGATTAAAGAAAGAAGCTCCGCTATCGGCAACGCCCAGATAAGTCCATAAGCCTGCATAAAATAATTCATGATGAACAAAGCCGGAATATAAAGCGCGCACTGTCTGCAAACGCTCAATATAAACGAGGCTTTTGCCGCGCCCATAGCCTGCAGAGCATTTATAAATATGAAGAAAATCGCAAACAAAACGCTGCTCGTTAATTTAATTCTTAAAAATTTGACGGCGTAACCGAAGGCTTCTTCATTAGCGAGGAACATGCGAACAATTCCGCCAGTGAATAAATAACACATTGCTACCATGAAAAGGCTTATCGAAATAGCAATTTGAAGGGCAAATTTCAACATTCCTTTATATCTGTCCCAATCTTTTGCGCCGACACAGAAACCTAATAAAGGTTGGACTCCTTGACCACAGCCCATAGCGATTAAAGTTGCTATCTGTTCTATTCTCATTGAAACTCCTGCGGCTGCTACGGGCATATCGCCATAAGCTGACATTAAAGAGTTCATAATCATTTGAGAAATACTCATTAAAAACGGGTCTAAACACGCAGGAATTCCTATTGCAAAAATACTAAAGGCTATTCCATTATTGAACTTAAATTTTCTTACATGAATACTAAGTGAAGACTGGCCCGCGAAAAAAATTCCGATGTAATACGCCGCACCCGCAACAGTTCCTAAAACAGTAGCTATTGCCGCGCCTGTGATGCCCATATCTAAATATAAAATCATAATAGGGTCAAGAATTATATTAACTACGTTTCCGATTATCTGACCGTTCATAGCCCGTTTCGGCTGATTTTCAGCGCGCATTATTCCTGAACTTGCCATGCTGAACAAAACAAACGGTGCTGAAGTCATTACTATTGAAAGATAAGCGTAAGCCGGAACGATTGTTTGTGCGCTTGCTCCGATTGCAAATAAAATTTTCCCTATAAAAACAGTGAATACAAGCGTCATTATTACGCCTGCAACGACGCCTGTCCAAATACAAAATGATGCTAAACTATCGGCGCGTTTTTTATCGCCTGCTCCTAAGGCTCGCGAAATGCAGGACATTCCTCCGGCCATAAAAATTATTCCGAATGTAATTAACATCATGAAGACGGGCGAAGCTAATGAAACGGCAGCAATTTGATAGGGGTCATTAGTCTGTGCTATAAAAAAAGTGTCTGCTAAGTTGTAAATTAAAATCATAATCTCGACGATTATCGCCGGAATTATATTTGAAATTACTTGTCTATGAATTGAAGTTGAA
>JAFVEW010000025.1 GCA_017475805.1 Synergistaceae bacterium
AGCATAAAACTAAAAAACAAAATCTAAACTGTTAAAATATACCTTGAATTTTTTAAGATATTTTGTAAGGAGGATTTTTAATGCCTTTTGAAAACGATGAAAACGAAATTGTAAGACAGCGTAAAGATAAATTGCAGCGTCTTCGCTCAGAAGAAAATTATGATCCTTATGTAAATGAAACTTGGGATAGAGAAATAACTCTCGAAGAAATCAGAAATAAATTTGATTATCTCGAATCTGAACAAGAAGCTAAAGACAGCATCATTAAAACTGCCGGACGCGTAATGACTATCCGCAGACAGGGCAAAGCAACTTTTGCCGATTTAGCCGACGAAACTTCAAGAATGCAGCTTTATTTTCAATTAAATTCAGTCGGTGAAAAAGAATATGATTTTCTTAAAAAATGGGTTGACACTGGCGACTGGATCGGAATTGTCGGCTATCCTTGCAGAACAAGACGCGGCGAACTTACCATTTTTATCACAGAATATAAACTTTTAAGCAAAGCTATTCGCCCGCTACCTGAAAAGTGGCACGGCTTAACGGATACTGAGACCCGTTATCGTCAACGATATATGGATTTAATCGCAAATCCTGACGTCCGCGAAGTTTTCAGAAAACGCTCAAAAATTATTTCATCGTTCCGTGAAACTCTTGAAGCACATGGAACTCTTGAAGTCGAGACGCCTATTCTTTCAGCTTTGGCCGGTGGAGCTAACGCAAAACCTTTCAAAACTTTCCATAATGCTCTAAGCATCGAAATGTATATGAGGATAGCCACCGAATTATATTTGAAGCGTCTTGTTGTCGGCATGATGGGACGAGTTTACGAAATCGGGCGTAACTTCCGCAATGAAGGCATTGATACAATGCACAATCCTGAATTTACAGCAATGGAAGTTTACTGGCCTTATTGCAATTATGTCGACATGATGAATTTAGCTGAAGAGTTAATTCGCAATGCCGCGAAAGCTATCGGAACTCTTGAAATTGAATGGAACGGAATTAAATTAGATTTATCTAAGCCGTTCAAAAAAATGACGATGCGCGAGGCCGTTAAAGAATACGCAGGCGTCGATTTTGACGAGATTAAATCCGACGAAGAAGCACGAGAAATCGCAAAATCAAAAGGTCTCGGCGGTGAGTTAACAGGCCATGAAAGTAAATTTGCGGTCTTAAATTTAATGTTTGAGGCTTTCGGCGAAGAAAAATTAGTAGAGCCTACGTTCTTAATCGGACATCCGACAGAAATTTCGCCGCTCTCGAAACGCGACCCTGAAAACCCTGATTATACTCATAGGTTTGAGCTTTTCATGTTCGGCAAAGAAGTTGCTAATGCTTTCAGCGAGTTAAACGATCCGATTGATCAGCGCGAAAGATTTGAAGATCAAGCCCGCAAGAAGGCCGCAGGCGATGACGAAGCTCACGTTTTCGACGAAGATTTTATTAATGCTATCGAAGCAGGGTTACCTCCTACAGGCGGTATGGGGGTCGGAATGGATAGAATAGTAATGTTCTTGACAGGAGCTCGTTCAATCAGAGACGTTATTTTATTCCCGACGATGAGACCTACGAAATAAAAATCAAAAATTTTGCTGAGGAGTTAGAAAAAGCTCCTCAGTTTTTTATACGTCCTACTTTGATAAACTCGCTTTCCATTTTTTAATTTGTTCAAGTCTTTTTTTATAATTAACTTCTTGTCCCTGTTCAGTCGGTGTGTAATATTCCCGGTCTTTCAGCGCATCAGGCAGGCATTGCATGTCCGTGATCTTATTTTCGTAATCATGAGCAAATTTATAGCCTTTTCCGTATTCAAGTTCGCGCATTAACTTTGTCGGAGCGTTGCGAATATTAAGCGGCACAGGCTCAGCGATATTCTCTAATGCGTCTTTGCGCGCAATGTTATAAGCAACATCAAGGGCATTAGACTTCGGAGCGATTGACATATGAATGATGGCTTGAGTTAAATGCACGCTGCACTCGGGCATACCTAAAAAATGACACGCCTGATAAGCCGCAACGGCCATTGAAAGAGCGTTAGGTTCTGCTAGGCCAATATCTTCGCTTGCAAATCTCACGACACGGCGGGCAATATATAAAGGGTCTTCGCCTGCTTCTAACATTCGAGCGAGCCAATACACAGCCGCGTCAGGGTCAGAATTTCTCATTGACTTATGCAAAGCTGAAATTAAGTTGTAATGTTCTTCGCCATTTTTATCATATAAGAGCGATTTTTTTGATGTGCATTGCTCTAAAATTTCTTTTGTAATTACAATATTGCCGTTATTATCTTCAATGCCGTTCATTGCTGTCATTTCGAGCAAAGATAAAGCAGCACGGGCATCGCCGTTTGAAAAAATAGCGATTGCTTTCAAGATTTCATCGTCAGCAAAAAAATTTTTCCTGAACTCAGATAAAACTATTAAGCCGCGTTTTAATAGTTTTACTACATCATCGACGCCAAGAGCCTTTAACACAAAAACTTTGCAGCGAGACAACAAAGCCCCGTTAATTTCAAACGAAGGATTTTCGGTCGTAGCTCCGATTAAAATGATGCTGCCTTTCTCAACGAACGGCAAAAAGGCGTCCTGTTGAGCCTTGTTAAATCGATGAATTTCATCAACAAAAACAATCGTACGCTCGCCGAAATTTTTATTTGCGTCGGCCTGTTTCATTATCTCGCGGATTTCTTTAATGCCGCTCGTAACAGCCGAGAAATTTATAAACGATGCCTGAGTTTTTTTAGCGATTATGTTCGCAAGAGTCGTTTTTCCTACACCGGGAGGCCCCCAAAAAATCATTGAGGGTATTTTGTCGCCTTCGATTATATTTCGCAAAATTTTTCCCGGCGCTATTAAATGTTCTTGGCCTGCGAAATCTTCGAGAGTTTCAGGCCGCATTCGAGCGGCTAAAGGTTCGTCTGACGGAATTAAAAATAAAGATTTCGTCATTTTATCTAAATCTGAAAGCTAACCCGGCTTGTTTCATAATTTCGTTAACCATAAAGTGCGATTTTATTTTGCCGTCTACTACTACTTCACTCGTTCTATCAGAGCGTCTAAAGAACCTGCTTCAAGAGCAAGGCTGGGTAAATTCTCACTTGTCGCTATCCAAACAGCAGCATCGCTATCCCAAAATAATTTTATTTTGCAGTTCATGATAAGTTTCTAACCCCTCATTTCTACTTGCTTTTTAGTGTGTATTTTTCCGCGCTAAAGTTTCACCGAACCACTGAACAACGCTGACACCAAGCACAAGTACTATAACGACGACCCAAGTAATATCAATCATGTTTCGGTCATGGCCGTAACGAATTGCAAAATCTTCAAGTCCGCCGACACCGACCGCTCCGGCCATTGCCGTTAAGCCTAAAAGTTATAATCCTAACGTGTATCTTTTCAATAATATTCTATCACTGAAAAAATTATCATAAAAAAATAATAGGGGTGTGCTATACATAGGTCAGACTAAAAATGTCATGTGCAAATTTCATTAATTTTTCAAAGAAAGCGGAAAATCTCACGGAAGTATCGCGCCGGGCAAAGTCGCAAATTTAGTTTTACTTGACAAAGATTTGAATCTTGTTCGCGTTATTCGTGAAGATAAAAATTAATTTCAAAATTTTCTCTTGAAAATCTCGTGAGTTTTTATTAAAGCAAGAAATTTTTAAGATTTCTGTAGTAATAAATGTAGTAATAAAATAGCAGCTCCCTCTCATGTTTGGGAACTGCTATATGTTTATTATATCACAAACTTTTGCCTAGGAAGTATAATGATAAAGATTCATAAGATAATTTTATTATTTAAGGAGGGATTTTCATGGCTAAGAATAAAGCACTAAATGACGCGGCAAAAGCCAAGCAGGACGAATTTTATACAGAACTTCACGATATTGAAGACGAACTTAAATATTATAAGAGTCATTTTGAGGGCAAAGTTATTTTTTGTAACTGTGATGACCCTTACGAGAGTAATTTTTTCAAATTTTTTGCGATGAGATTTAACGACCTTAAGCTGAAAAAATTAATCGCCTCGTGTTACGACAGAAGCCCGATCGCCCAGACTCAATTATCTTTATTTGAAGAAGAAAAGCCGCCACAGGAACGTACTCCTTACTTTGCTAAGATGATTGAACTTGATGACTTTAACGCCGACGGCGCACCTGATTTATTAGACGTTGAATGGCTCTTGAAAAATAAAAAAGACGCCGTGAAAAAACTTAAAGGCAACGGAGATTTTAGGAGTGAAGAGTGCATAGAACTTCTTAAACAAGCCGACATTGTTGTAACAAATCCGCCGTTTTCACTCTTTCGTGAATACGTTGCGCAGCTCATGGAATACGACAAGAAATTTATAATACTCGGCAATCAGAATGCTATCACCTATAAAGAAATTTTTAAGCTGATTATGGAAAACAAATTGTGGCTTGGACTTACAAACGGTGACAAATCTTTCAAAGTTCCTGATTATTATGAGCCACGTGCAACTCGTTACTGGCAAGATGAAAACGGACAAAAATATCGCAGCATGGGCAATATGTGCTGGTTCACTAATCTTGAACATCGTAAACGTCATGAAAAATTAATTTTATACCGCAGATATTACGAGGATCCGTCAAAATATCCCGAATATGATAATTACGACGCTATCGAAGTCAGCAATGTTTCAGAAATTCCGGAAGACTACGATGGTGTTATGGGTGTACCAATAACTTTTCTTGATAAGTATAATCCTGATCAATTTGAGATTATCGGGCTGGATAGGTATACTGTTCCGAAAGAATTTTTGATAGGCGGCAGAGTTGCAGTGAACGGCAAACCTAAGTATGCAAGAATTTTAATCAGGAGAAAGAAGTGAGCATAGAATATTCTAAGCAGGCCAAGAAGTTTCTTGCTAAACAAAGTTTCATTGTAAGCTCCCGCATAATCAGAGCTATTGAAACACTTCCTAAAGGTGATGTAAAAAAGTTATCTGGACGCGATGGTTATAGATTACGGGTCGGAGACTATCGGGTTATCTTTGACATTTACGGAAACGTTACTTACATTGACAAGATAGGCAATCGCGGCGATATTTATAAGTCATAGAGGAGGATTATTTAACGATGAAAGAACTACACGAAACTCAGAAAAAAATAGTCAGAGCCGTTAGAACTATGAACGATAAATCGGCAGTAAAATTATGGAACATAATATCTGAAGATTTTCAAGACGCTGCGGCATGGGCATTAATTCCTGAAGAAGAGCCGGACGATTTTGACCTTTATATGCTTGAACAAATAGAAAATGATCCGGATTGCCATGAATTTATAAGTTCAGAAGAATTAAAACGAGAGTTAGGACTGATTGAAAATGAAAATCGAGTTGCATGAAATAAAAATTTCAGAAGTTTTTAACGGTTACGAAGACAACGACGAAAACGGGGTCGTTGCTTACGGCGGAAAACTAAACGTTCGTCCTGCTTACCAGCGCGAATTTATTTATAAAGACAAGCAGCGTGCCGATGTGATTCGTAGCGTCCGCAGCGGCTTCCCGTTAAATTCCATATACTGGGCAAAATCTGAGGACGGCTACGAAATGATGGACGGCCAGCAGAGAACGATTTCAATTTGCCAGTTTTTAAGCGGCGATTTCAGCGTCGATTATATGATTTTTGATAATTTCACAAAGGAAGAAAAAGAGCAGTTTCTCAACTATAAAATTAATGTTTATATCTGCGATGGGACAGACCGCGAAAAATTAGACTGGTTCAGAATAATTAATATTGCGGGCGAAAAACTCACGGCACAGGAAATGCGAAACGCAATTTATACAGGAACGTGGCTTGCTGATGCTAAGAAATTTTTTAGTAAACGTAGCTGTCGTGCCGATACTATTGCTCATAACTACATGAACGGCTCGCCTATTCGTCAAGATTATCTTGAAACCGTAATCTCATGGATAGCCGAACGCGACGGAGTTAAGGACATCGAAGAATATATGGCGCGTCATCAGCACGACTCGAACGCAAACGAACTTTGGCAATATTTTCAAGACGTTATTAAATGGACAAAAGAAAATTTCACGAATTATCGCAAAGAAATGAAAGGCTTATCGTGGGGAATTTTTTATGATCATCATAAAGACGAAAAATTTAATCCTTCAGAACTCGAAGAAAAAATAAAAAAATTAATGGCCGATGATGACGTAACAAAAAAATCCGGGATTTATGAATATTTGTTAGACGGCCAAGAGAAACATTTATCGATTAGAACTTTCACAGACACTCAAAAAAGAACTCAATATGAAAAACAAAAAGGCATCTGTCCGAAATGCGGAAAACATTATAGTTTTAGCGACATGGAAGGCGATCACATCACCCCTTGGAGTAAAGGCGGAAAAACTCTTCCCGAAAATCTTCAGATGCTTTGTAAAAATTGCAATAGAAAAAAATCCGGCAGTTAAATTAACCGCCTCCATAAATAAAAATATGCTATCAACATCACGACGCTTGTTACGCCCCATGAAACAGGGTAAACGTCCATTAAAATCGCAAAATCTTTGAAATATGCAAAGACTGTATAAACCCAAATTATTCTCAAAACGCAGCAGCCTAATAAAATTATAACCGTTGGAAGCGTCGAATGTCCCATGCCGCGCAAAACTCCGCTTGGAATTTCATAAATATTACACATCCATAAAAATGCTACCGCGTGAATCATTCTGACTTCAGCAAATCTCAAAACTTCAGGATTTATCGTGTAAAGGCCTAAAATCTGAGTTTTCCATATTGCACATACAGCACAAGCCGCGCCCGTAGTCGCTAAGCCTGCGAGCATAGTCAAGTTAAAAACTTTTTTACAGCGTTCGTAATTTCCTGCGCTGAAATTTTGCGACGTGAATGTTACGGCCGCCTGAGTGAAAGCTCCTACAAAATAATATGTAAGAAAATCAAAGTTTAATGCCGCCGCGCTGCCTGCCGAAGCGTAAGACCCGAGAGAATTAATCCCGGTCTGAATAGTTATGTTTGAAATCGAAAATAACATTCCTTGAAGTCCTGCAGGCAACCCTATTTTCAAAATTTGAATAGTGTCAGCCTTATCGATACTTAATTTTTTGAAATTTAGATTAAACGGCGGCTCTTCACGAATTAAAAAATAAATTATCATTGACGCGCTTACAATATTTGAGATTACGGTCGCCAATGCTACGCCGACAACGCTTAGCTTAAAGCCGATAACAAAAATTAAATTTAATATAAGGTTGACGACTCCGCCGAAAGCAAGACTCCATAGCGGCCTATTGCTGTCGCCTTTACTTCTCAAAATTGCCGCACCGAAGTTATAAAGCATTATAAAGGGCGCGCCTAAAAAATAAATTCTGAAATAAACTACTGCAAGTTCGATAATATCAGCGGGAGTGTTCATTAAAGTTAATAGAGGCCGGGCAACACTTAAGCCCCATATTACTAAAAGGACTCCGCAGATTAATGAAAGCGAGATCGAAGTGTGAACAGCGTCGTTAATTTTTGAAGTTTCATTTTTTCCGATATATTTTGCTACGATGACATTCGCGCCGATCGAAAGACCGACGAAAAGATTTATCATTAAATTTATTGCCTGCCCGTTGCTTCCTACGGCGGCCATAGCTTGCGGACTATCGAAACGTCCGACAACGGCGACGTCAGCAGAGTTAAATAATTGCTGCAAAACCATGCTGAAGGCTAAAGGCATCGCAAAAATTAAAATTTTGTCTAATAATGAGCCGTGAAGCATATCAATTTGATGGGATTTATTTATGTTCATGATTAATCAGCTAAATTCCTCTCTTTGAAAAAAAGTTTTTCGTATTATAATCTCCTTATTCATAAAATATTCGGCTAATAAAAATTAAAATTAAAATGTTAAATTATTAAGAAAAATTTTTTATAGGGAGTTTTTTGCTTTGAAATTAATTTTTTTGGATATTGACGGAACGCTAACCGCGCCGGGAGAAAATACTCCTCCCGAAAGTGCAGTAGAAGCTATAGAAGGCGCAAGAGCAAGGGGGCATAAAGTTTTCCTATGTACCGGGCGAAACCCCGATATGTTAAAGCCATTATTAAAATATCAATTTGACGGTTTCATATCCTGCGGCGGCGGTTATGTAGCTGTAGGAGAAAAATACGATAAAATTCTTTACGACCACCCTATGTCAGACGAACAACGCGAAATGATTTTACAGATTTTGCATGATAACGGAGTTTTTTGCACAATCGAAGCTGTTACAGGTTCATGGGGAGACGAAAATTTAGGAGACTTTATAAAATCTCAAGGCGAAGGCAACAGTGAAATAGAACGATGGCGAAAAGCTCTCTCCTCAAACTTAGGCATCAGACCAATGAGCGAATATGACGGCTCACCGATTTATAAAGTCGTAATTATGTGCCTCGATATGTCGCAACTAAGTGAAGCAATAAAACAATTAAGCCACGAATTTAATTTTATCCTTCAAGAAGTCAAAGCTCCAGCAAAATGTATCAACGGTGAAATAATGAGCAAAGAATTTAACAAAGGCTCAGGCGTTAGATTAATCTGCGAACACTTCAAACACCCTCTCGAAGAAACTATCGGCTTCGGCGACAGCATGAATGATTTAGAGATGATGCAGACGGTAGGCTATAGCGTCTGTATGGCAAACGGCTCAGAGAAACTGAAAGAGCTTGCTGATATGGTAGCTCCCTCAGTAAGCGAAGACGGACTCAAGAGAGCGTTTGCAAGATTAAAATTGTTTTAATTAATTTTTTCAGGAGGTTTTATTTAATGGCATTGGATTACAGAAAATGCGCAGAAGAAATCGTCGCTAACATCGGCGGCCGCGATAACATCGTTCAGGCTGCTCACTGCGCAACGCGTCTCAGGCTCGTCATCAAGGACAACGGCAAAGTCAACAAGTCAGCACTTGAAAACGTTGACGGCGTCAAAGGCATGTTCGAGAACAACGGACAGCTTCAATTAATCATCGGCACAGGCACAGTCAACAAAGTTTACGCTGAATTTTTGAGCGTTACGGGAATGACTGAAGCCACGAAAGACGACGTCAAAGCCGCTGCTGCTGCTGGTCAGCCTGTCTGGAAGAGAATTTTGAAAGCTATCGGCGACGTTTTCGTTCCTATTCTGCCTGCTATCGTTGCTTCCGGCTTAATGATGGGCTTTGTCGAAGCTATGGGTAAAGTTTATCCTGAATTTGCTCAGACTTCATGGTATGACTTTTTAGACATGGTAGCGAACACGGCATTTGCTTATTTGCCTGTTATCGTTGCAATTTCAGCGGCTCGCGTTTTCGGCGGAAATACTTTCTTGGGAGCAGTCATCGGCTTGGCCATGATCCACTCGAACTTGTTAAACGCTTGGGCAGTCGGAACAACACAGCCGGGCGAATGGCATTTTGTATTCCTTAACTTTGTTGTCCGCGTTATGAAGGTCGGCTATCAAGGACACGTTATCCCTGTAATTATTGCCGTTTGGCTGATGTGCACGATTGAGAAATGGCTTCATAAACACACGCCGGAAATGATTGACTTGTTTGTCGTTCCGTTTACGACAGTTTTATTAACAACTTTCTTGACGTTCACGATTATTGGACCGATTTTCTCACAGCTTGAAACATGGGTCTTAGCAGGCGCACAAATTCTCGTTAAGAATCCTATCGGCTCGGCAATCATGGGAGCTATCTATCCTTGGACGGTCGTTATGGGACTTCATCATATGTATAACGTCATTGAAGCCGGTATGCTTTCATCGGGCGGTCTTAACACATGGATGCCTATAGCTTCAGCTGCTAACTTCGCACAGTTCGGAGCTTGCTTGGCCGTCGGTTTCAAAGCGAGACAGCAGAGAACGAAAGTTGTAGCTATTCCTTCGTCTTTATCAGCGGCATTAGGAATTACAGAGCCTGCGATTTTTGGTATTAACTTAAGATTCTTAAAGCCGATTTTAGCCGGTATGATCGGCGGTACAGTCGGAGCTTTCTACGGAGCATTCTCAGGAATTGGCGCGGCGGCTTACGGAGTTACGGGTATTCCGGGTTATTTGACAATTCAGCAGCCTGTTGAATATTCGATTTTATTAGCAATATCCGGCGGTCTTGCGTTTATTCTTTCATGGATTATGTGGAAAGAAGAAGAGCCAGCCGAAGCAGCTCCAGCCGAAGTCAAAGCTGAAGAACCTGCAAAGGCTATTGAGTTTGCAACAGTAATAAGCTCATCAGCAGGAGAAATCGCTCAGTGCACAGCCGGAAAAATCATTCCTTACACTGAAATTCCCGACCCGACATTTGCAGCAGGAACTTTAGGACAGGGCGTCGGAATTATTCCTGAAGATGAATTTGTTTACGCTCCTATCGACGGCGAAATTTCTTCAGTTGCCGAGAGCAAGCACGCAATCGGTATCAGCGGCGAGAATGACATGGAAGTTTTAATTCACGTCGGCGTTGATACTGTTGAAATGAAAGGCGACGGCTTTGAAGACTTCGTCAAAGAGGGCGAC